>NZ_JBFBBD010000036.1:0-67800 GCF_040689515.1 Streptomyces sp. NPDC051173 | reverse complement strand
GGAGCTTCGTTGTGTTCGTAGCGACGCCCCGACGGATCGTCACCCCGTTGTGACCAGCACTTCCGCGTGATCACCAGGACTTTGAATCAGCCCTGATGGCCGCCGGCCGCCACCGCTTCGAGATGACCGTCCGCTTCACCCTCTGGAACCAGATCACCGGCGCCGTCGACATGCCCGCCACGGCCTGAGCAGCGAGCCCTATCTGGCCCCGGCATGCCCTGACGCACCACCATTCAGGGACACCGCCGACAACGTGACAGTGCCGGTGCGATGTGTCCTTCGTGTGTCGCTCCAGTCAGCCATTGGTCATGCGCGCCGAGTGATCTATCTCACGATGTGATCCATTGCGACGCGCCCGGAATTGCTTGAAGATCCCTAAGGAATGTTCCGCAATTCCTGGTGGATCAGTGCGCGGCGTCAGATGCGGTGCATCGCAAGGCGGGGGGAGTCCGCATATTGGATGTATTCGGGCGTTCCGGCAACGCAGCGAGGTGTCGTAGCTGTCGTCGTGCGCCCACCAGGAATTACGGGACAGTCCTTATAGCGAGTGAGTCGCCGACCAAATACTTTGCGAATCGCATCGATCGAGACATGGGGGGTCATGTGTTTATGCGAGCGTACAAAATTGCTGCCGGGAAGTCGCTGGGAGAGCCTTCGGCTGACCTGCGAGGCTTGGAGTGGGTAACCGGCCCTGCGGCGCCGCTGCCATCGAGGAGTCGACCCGGCCACCGCACAGCTGGGTGATCGGGGAGGTGCTGCCGCGGATCGTGTGCAGCGCCACCCGCCCAGCAGATTCTCCGGTCTCGAAAGTTTTTGGGTGTGTACCAATGGGCGATCTTTTGGCCATCAGCGATCTGCACGTGCAGTACGAAGAAAACAAGGAGCTGCTCAGAAGGCTCCGGCCGACGTCGGAAGAAGACTGGCTCGTGGTGGCCGGTGACATCGGCGACCACAGCGACGACGTGAGATGGGGCCTCGAGGTCCTGAGCAGTAATTTCGCGCAGGTGGTCTGGGCGCCGGGAAACCACGAGCTATGGACACGCCCGGACGATCCGCTCGCATCACGCGGTGAAGAGCGGTATTGGTCCCTCGTGGAGCTCTGCAGGGGTATGGGGGTTCTCACGCCCGAGGATCCGTACTCCGTCTGGGAGACCCCGAGAGGCCCGGTCGCAATAGCCCCGCTCTTCGTTCTCTATGATTACTCGTTCAGAGCTCTCGGTATACACGACAAGGCTCAGGCGCTCGCGCTGGCAGAAGAATCGGGCATAGTATGCATGGACGAATTCTTGCTGCACCCCGATCCTCATCCAAGCCGTGAGGCGTGGTGCAGTGCGCGGCTCGCCGCATCCGAGGCGCGTCTTTCCGCTCTCCCGGAGGGCATGTCGACCGTACTCATCAATCATTTCCCGCTAATCCGCGAACCGACGCGAATGCTGCGCCATCCACAGTTCGAGTTGTGGTGCGGCACCTCGGCTACTGAGGACTGGCCGCGGAGATTCCGGGCCGCCGCCGTTGTCTATGGGCACCTGCACATACCCGGATTCATGCGCAAGGACGGGGTACCGCACTACGAGGTGTCTTTGGGATATCCGCGCGAGTGGAGGGCGCGGGCCGCGCGGCCCGCGCAGCTCGTGCCGGTCCTGTCGGGCCGGTCCGTCGATGGCGCCCCATTGTGATAAATGAGTTGGTTCCCGGCGAGGTGGCGGCCGTGCAGTGCTTCGGAGATCCGGACGTCACGCCCCCCGTGTTCGCCCAAGAGGCCGCTCTCGTCGAGCGTGCGCTGATCTCGCGGCGTGCGGAGTTCCGCACGGTGCGGGCTTGCGCTCGAGAGGCCATGGGCCAGCTGGGCTTCGCGCCGGCGCCGATCCTACATGGAGTTCAGGGCGAGCCGTTGTGGCCCGCGGGTCTCGTGGGGAGTATGGCCCACTGTGCGGGATACCGTGTTGCGGTCCTGGCCAAGGCCGAGGAATTTGCCATGATCGGGGTCGACGCGGAACCCGACGAGGCTTGCCCGGACGAAGAAATCCGAGAGCTGATCGCGGGGCCGAAGGAACTGGCCATGCTGGCCGGGCTGGCCGCGAGCCACCCGGACGTCGCCTGGGACCGACTACTGTTCAGCGCCAAGGAATGCGTGTACAAAGCGTGGTATCCGCTCGCCCGTCGTTGGCTGGGCTTCGAGCACGCCGCAGTGGTCCTGGAACCGGAAACAGGGACTTTCACCGCCCACCTGCTGGCACCCGGCCCCGTGGTGAATGACGTCAGGCTCACCGTGCTGCAGGGGCGCTGGGCCGCCCGGCACGGGCTCATCGTGACGGCGATCACCGTTCCCGCGGCGGGTAGCCGATCCGCGTCCGCCGATTCGATCGAGACCTCCGGTGATTTCCTCCGGGACGCCCGCGCGTAATGCCGAACGTCGGTCCACGCGAATTAGCTCACCTTCCCCAGATCCTACCGGACATGTACTGCGAGGTATTTTTCGAGTGAACGGCTGTCAAAATGGAGAGTGCCCCTACACCCGCGACCGAGGGGCTGACAGTGTGCGGCCCGGACTCCGCGGTATGCGTGTCTGTACGGGATGTTTCGATCGGTTTCTGCGGGATCTGAAAATGATTCCTGACCTCTACCGGGAATGCGAGAACATGCTCGCCACCACACCCAGGGATGGGCAGCGGGTTTCCGGTACCCGGTCGTTCGGAATAAAGCTCAACGCCGTCGCCCTCGAAGCGCGCGACACCCTGCGGGCCCGCCTTCGAACATGGTGCGACCTGGTGAACGCGGAACACGAGTGTGTTCCCGCCGGGCAGTCCATGGAGGGGCTGGCGGAGTTCCTCCATCAGCACGCGCGCTGGCTGTGCCATCACCCGGCGGCGGGCGACGCCATCAGCGAGATGGCCGAGACCGCCACCATGGCCCGGCGCGTCGTCAGCCCGGAGCGGGTACGGCGCTTCCGGGTGGGGGCCTGCATCGAGCACGAGTGCGGGGGATCGCTCATCGCGGTGATCCAGGCGGACGGCCGGCTGCCCAGCGAGGTCCGGTGCGACAACGACCCCGGGCACGCCTGGTCGGCGTACGAGTGGCGGGAGTTGGACCGCCGCGTGAGCGACCGGCACCAGACCGGCCTGCCGTGGCTCACCGCCAAGGACGTGGCGGAACTGTGCCGCATCTCCATGAGCAACGTCTATCGGCTCGCCTCGGAGAACGGCTGGCGGCGGCGGACGAATGGGCGCCGCGTCTACTACGCCAAGGCGGACGTGCTGGCGTCGGTCGGCTGAGTCCGCGCACGCAGCGACGCATCGAAACCGCAGGCCCGGGCCCCATGAGGTCGGGCTCCCTCCGGATGAGCGAGTGAGACATGCACGAACCACCAGAACCGATCGCCTCGGCCTCCCTCGTCGAAGCGTTCCGGAGTGCCGCGGCCGCGTACCCGGACCGCACCGCGGTCAAGTACGGCACGGCGAGCCTGACCTATGCCGAGCTCGACCGGCGGTCCACGCACCTCGCGAGGCGCCTGCCGCCCCTCCCCCGGACCTCGGAGCGTCCCGTCGGCATCCTGCTCGACCGGTCGGCCGAGATGGCGGTGGCGGCGCTCGCCGTGCTGAAGGCGGGCTCGTTCTACCTCCCGCTGGACCCCGAGGCCCCGGCCGCGCGGAACGCCGTCATCCTGGAGGACGCCGCGCCGGTGGCCGTGGTGACCTCCAGGAGTCTCGCGGAACGGGTACCGGCGGGCATCGAGTGCTGCCTGGTCGACGCCCCGCCGACCGCGCCGCCGGACGCCGTACCCCTGCCGGAGCGGATCGCACCCGCGTCACGGGCCTACGTGATCTTCACCTCGGGAACGACCGGCAGGCCCAAGGGGGTCGAGGTCACCCACCGGAACGTGCTCCGCCTGTTCTCGGAGAGCGCCCCCGTCTTCGGATTCACGGCCGAGGACGTCTGGACGGTATTCCACTCCTTCGCCTTCGACTTCTCGGTCTGGGAGATGTGGGGCGCCCTGCTCCACGGCGGCTGCGCGGTCTTCGTGCCCGCCGACGTGGCCAAGGACCCCGCGTCCTTCCACCGGCTGCTCACGCGGGAGCAGGTGACGGTGCTGAACCAGACACCTTCGGCCTTCCAGCAGCTGGTGACCGAGGACGGCCGGCACGAGGAACGCCTCCCGCTGAGGTTCGTCGTCTTCGGCGGGGAGGCGCTGCGCTTCTCCGATCTCAGGCCCTGGGCCGCCAAGTACGGTGTCGACCGGCCCGTCCTCGTCAACATGTACGGGATCACCGAGACGACCGTGCACACCTCGTACCACCGGGTGCGCCCGTCGGACCTGCACGACGGTGACAGCGTGATCGGCCGCCCGCTGCCCGACCTCGACCTCCTCCTGGTCGACGAGAACCTCCGCCGCGTCGCGCCGGGCGAGACCGGCGAGATGGTGGTCGTGGGTCCCGGCGTGGCCCGGGGCTACCTCGGGCGGCCCGATCTCACGGCGGTGCGCTTCGTCACCGTCGAGGACTCCTCGGGCCGGCCGGTCCGGGGCTACCGTTCGGGCGATCTCGCCCGGCTGCGCCCCGACGGGCTGCTGGTGTACCTGGGCCGCGCCGACAGCCAGGTGAAGATCCGAGGCTTCCGGATCGAACTGGGTGAGGTCGAGGCGGCCCTCGCCGGCCATCCCGCCGTGCGCCACGCGGCGGCCACCGTACGGGAATCCGCCACCGGGGGAGCCACCCTGGTGGGCCACGTGGTCCCGGAGCCGGGCGCCGAGCCGGACGTCGCGGAGATCCGCGCGCACCTCGCCGACGTGCTGCCGCACTACATGATCCCCTCCGCGATCGGCCTGCTGGAGGCCATGCCGCTGACCGGCAACGGCAAACTGGACCGGTCCGCCCTGCCGGACGTGGTGGTGACACCCGGCCGGTCCGCTCCGGCGCCGCGGTCGGCCGCGGAGGCGGAGCTCTGCGCGCTCTTCGCCGAACTCCTCGAACAGGAGGAAGTGGGCCCGCAGGACGACTTCTTCGAGCTGGGCGGGCACTCCCTGCTGGCCATCGGCCTCCAGAACCGCGTACGGGCCGTCTTCCAGAACGGCCACGCAGAGCCCCTGCCGCTCTCCCAGGTCTACCGGAGTTCCACCCCCGCGGGCATCGCCCGATGGCTCGAACAGGCGGGCCACGAGCTCCGTGCCGCGGATGTCCGGCCCGAGGGCGGCCCCGTACCGTTGAACCCGCAGCAGAGCGACATGCTGATGCGTCATGTCTTCGCCCCGGACGACCTCGTGCACCACTGCACGATGGGCTGGCGGGCGGACGGCGAAGTGGACGCGGAGGCGCTGGCCCGAGCCGTCGAACACGTCCACCGCCGGCACGAGGCCCTGCGCTCCTCCTACCGATTCGACGCGGAGCCCGGCCCGGCCGCGGTCCCGCTCGACGGTGCGCCGCCCCGGCCCGCGGTGCTGTGGGCACCCGACCCCGAGGAGGCCCACACCCTCCTGAGGCAGGCGCTGGGCCGGCCCTTCCGGCTGGAGGAGGGCGAGATCTGGCGGGTGGTCATGGTGACCGTCGGACCCGGCGCGTCCCACCTCATCGGTCTCGCCGTGCACCACGTGGCCTTCGACGGCTGGTCCGAGTCCATCCTGACGGAGGAACTCGCCGACGCCTACAACGCGTCGAGGCTCGGCCCCGTCCCCCCGGGAGAGCCGGGGCCGACACTGCGGGAGGTGGCGGCCGCCCAGCGGGCCCGCCTCACGTCCGGGACCCTGGAGCAGCAGCGCGCGTACTGGCGCGGCGAACTCACCGGTGTCCCCAGCCTGACGGTTCCCGAACCCCCTGCCGGCCGGCCGGCCGACGGAGGACCGGAATGCCAGGTCTTCCCCCTGCCGGAGAAGACGCTCGCACGTGTGGAGGAGCGTGCGGCCGCACTGGGCGTGACGCCCTTCGTCCTCCTCCTCACGGCCTACGGCGCGGCGCTGGCGGAGGTGTCGGGTGACGAGGACATCGCCGTCGGTACTCCGTACGCCCTGCGCGGCGACGAGCGGCTGGACCGCGCGGTGTCCTGCCTCGTCGACGTGCTGTGCATCCGGATGCGGTTCTCCGGGGAGGGGGCGGGAAGGATCGATCCGGCACGCGTCGCGGACACGGTCCGCCGCGCCTTCGCCGCCCAGGACATCCCGTTCAGTGAGGTCGTCCGGCTGGTCAACCCGCCCCGGGGGCCGCGCGCGCCGCTGTTCCAGAACATGTTCGCGCTGCAGAACAACGCTCCGGCGGAACTGGAACTCGCGGGGGCGGCGACCGAGTTCTTCCGTCCGGCGCCCTTCGGCCTGCCGACGGAACTCGTCGCCGAGGTGCGCCCGCACGAACGCGGTGGACCCCGGCTGACCGTCAGCTACCGGCCCCATCAGGTTCCCGGCTCCTTCGCCGCGGAGCTGGGCGCACGTTTCCTGGCACTCCTGGAGGACGTGGCCGCGCCCTGACGGTCCGTACTGCCGCAGGCCGTTCCCTTCCGGCCTGCGGCAGGTCCGCGGAGACCGCGAGAGGATCCCTCTTGACACGGTCGGGATCGGCTAAGAATATGTATCTCATAGTGGCTGAGCTGCGCGCTTCGGCCCGGGTGTGACGCATATCCGCAGTGAGTCGGATCTCCTGTCGGCGCGTACTCCCTTCTCTCTTTTCCTGATTCGGACCGCCTCCGCTCCGCGCTCGGCCGACCGCTCCTCGCGGCCGCCCCTGAGCGGGAGCCGCCGCTGCCGCCTTCCCCTCGTGGTGCGGCGTCGCGAAGCAGCGTGGTCCTGCGACAGATTGGGCAAGCCGGTGGAAGACGCTAGCGCGATGCAGGAATTCGGCTGCGACGTGGCCATCATCGGTGTCGCCGGACGCTTCCCCGGTGCCCCCGACCTGGACCGGTTCTGGCACAACCTGCGCAACGGCGTGGAGTCCATCAGCTTCTTCGACGACGACGAACTGATCTCCGCCGGTGTCCCCGTCGAGGAGTTCTCCCAGGCGGACTACGTCAAGGCCGGAGCCCGCACCGAGGGGATCGACCTCTTCGACGCCGAGTTCTTCGGCTACACGCCGCGCGAGGCCACCATCATGGACCCGCAGCACCGGGTCTTCCTCGAGACGGCGTGGGAGGCCCTGGAGAACGCCGGGTACAGCCCGCGCCGGATCGACACCACCGTCGGCGTGTTCGGCGGGGCCGGCACCAGCGCCTACCTGCCCCATGTCTTCGCCAACCTCGCGGACGGCGCCGCGATCGGTGCCTCCAACGTAGGACTGGGCAACGAGCTGGGCTTCCTGACCACCCGTGTCTCCTACAAGCTCGACCTCCAGGGGCCGAGCATCCCCGTGCACACCGCCTGTTCCAGCTCACTGGTCGCGGTCCACCTCGCGTGCCAGAGCCTGCTCAACCACGAATCGGGTATGGCGCTCGCGGGCGGAGTGGCGTTCAAGGTCAGCCCGCAGAAGGGGTACCGGTTCCAGGAGAGCGGCATCATGTCGCCGGACGGGCACTGCCGTCCCTTCGACGCCGACAGCCGCGGCACGGTCTTCAACAACGGCGTGGGCGTCGTCCTCCTCAAGCGGCTGGCCGACGCGCTGGCCGACAACGACACGGTCCACGCCGTGATCAAGGGCACGGCGGTCAACAACGACGGCGCCACGAAGGCGAGTTTCTCCGCACCGGCCGTGGCGGGTCAGTCCTCCGTCGTGCTGGAGGCACTGGACGTCGCGGGCGTCGAAGCCGACAGCATCAGCTACGTGGAGGCGCACGGCAGCGGTACGCAGATCGGCGACTCCATCGAGATCGAGGCACTGACCAGGGCGTTCTTCCAGAGCACCGAGCGTACGGGCTACTGCGCCATCGGCTCCGTCAAGTCCAACGTCGGCCACCTGGACGCGGCCTCGGGCATGGCGGGCCTCCTCAAGACCACGCTGTCGCTGCGGCACGGCATGCTCCCCCCGACCCTGCACTTCGACCGGCCCAACCCGCAGATCGACTTCGACCGGTCGCCGTTCCACGTCCAGCGCGACCTGACCTTGTGGGAGTCGCCCGACGGACCGCGCAGGGCGGGCGTGAGCGCGTTCGGGTTCGGCGGCACCAACGCCCACCTGGTGCTGGAGGAGGCACCGGATCGACCGGTCACCGAGCCGGCGCGCCCCTCGCAGCTCCTCGTGCTCTCGGCCCGTACACCCGAGGCGCTGGAACGGGTGACCGACCGCCTGGCGGAGCACCTGCGCCGGGAGCCTCAGGCGCTCGTCGACGTGGCCTTCACCCTGGCGCAGGGGCGCGAGGAGTTCAGGCACCGCCGGACCGTGGTCGCCTCGTCCCCGCAGGAGGCGGCCCGGGCGCTGGAGGACCGTGACCCCGCCGCGGTGGCGACCGGGACGGCGCACCGCAGCTCCGCGCGGGTGGCGATGCTGTTCACCGGCCAGGGGGCCCAGCATCCGGGGATGGCCCGTGAACTCTACGAGCGGGAACCGGAGTTCCGGGCGGCGGTGGACCGCTGCGCGGAAGGGCTGCGCGACGTGCTCGGCATGGACATACGGGACCTGCTGCTCTGCCCGCCGGACGACGCGGACGCCGCCGAGCTCCTGACCAGGACCGAGTTCGCCCAGCCCGCCCTCTTCACCGTCGAGTACGCGCTGGCCGTGCTGTGGGCCTCGTGGGGAGTGACTCCGACCGCGATGGCCGGGCACAGCCTCGGCGAATACGTCGCCGCCTGCCTGGCCGGGGTCTTCACCCCCGGCGACGCCCTCCGGCTGGTCGCCCTGCGGGGCAGGCTGATGCAGGAGCAGGCCCCCGGAGCCATGCTGAGCGTCTCGGCCGCGCGGAACACCGTCGAGGCACGGCTGCCCGAAGGACTGACCCTGGCCGCGCACAACGGACCGGCCGACTGCGTGGTCGCGGGAGCGGCCGGCCCGGTGGCTGAATTCGCCGCCGCCCTGACGGCCGACGGGATCGGCGCGCGGCCCGTGGCGACCTCGCACGCCTTCCACACCCCGCTGATGGCGCCCATGGTCGAGGAGTTCGTCAAGGCGGTCGCGGAGGTCTCCCTGACCGCCCCGCACCTCCCCTTCGTCTCCAACGTCACCGGGGACTGGATCACCGACGAGGAGGCGACCGACCCCGCCTACTGGGGGGCCCACGTACTGTCCACCGTCGAGTTCGCCCAGGGGATCGAGACCCTGGCGGCCGACGACCGCCTGGTGTTCCTCGAGGCCGGCCCCGGCCAGACGCTGCGCAGCCTCGTCACGCGCCAGCTTGCCGAGGGCGGGGCGCGCGTGGTCGTCGCATCCCTGCCGCACGCCCGTGACGTCCGCGGGCAGCTGGCATCCGTACAGCGAGCCCTCGGACTGTTGTGGCAGGCCGGCGTGGACCCGGACTGGTCCGCGTACCACCGCGAGGAGAACCCCGGGCGGGTGGCCCTGCCCACCTACCCCTTCGAACGCCGCCGGTACTGGCTCGACCCCGCGCCCGCCTCGGCGCCGTCCGCCCCGGCCGGTCCCGCACCCCATGCCCTGCTGGACGAACTACTGCTCCACACGGTCGACGAGGTCGTGTTCCGCACCGAGTTCGACCTTGAACGGCACTGGGTGCTCAGCGAGCACCGGATGCTCGCGGAGACCATTGTCCCGGGCACGACCTATCTGGAGATGGCCCGCGCGGCGGGATCGGCGCTCTTCGGCTCGCCGGTGACGGTGATCAGCGAGGTCGAGTTCCAGGTCCCGCTCCTGGTGACGGCGGACCGGCCGCGCGTGGCGCACACGATCGTGCGGGCCGGTGAGGAGGGCGGAGCCGAGTTCCGGGTCGTGAGCCACGACCCCGACGCGGCCGTGGGCCGGCAGTGGACCCTGCATGTACGGGGCCGTGTGGCCGCGGACCCGCAGCAGGCGCCCGCGGGAACGGATCCCGCGGAGTCCGCCGCCCGCTGCCGGCTCGCCACCATGGACGGCGCCTCCCTCCAGGCCGGACACCGCGTGATGGAGTTCGGCAGCCGCTGGCAGGAGAGCCTGCGCACGGTCGACGTAGGGGTTCGGTGCGCCCTGGGAACGATGGCCCTGCCCACCCGCTTCCGGGAGGAGACGGCCGACTACGTGCTGCATCCCGCGCTGTTGGACCTCGCCACCGGATTCCACCGGTGGGCCATGTTCGACGGGGAGGACGAGCAGCGCGAGACGAACGGCGACTTCTACCTGCCCCTGGCCTACGACCGGCTGGTGGTGCACGCCCCGATGCCGGCCACGTGCGTCAGCGTGATCGAACCAGACCCGCGCTTCCAGCAGAGCGGCGAGATCCGCAAGGTCGACGTGACGGTCCACGACCCCGCCGGTGCCGTTGTCCTGGAGATCAAGGGGTTCACCGCGAAGCGGGTCAACAGC
This sequence comes from Streptomyces sp. NPDC051173, assembly GCF_040689515.1. NCBI lineage: Bacteria > Bacillati > Actinomycetota > Actinomycetes > Kitasatosporales > Streptomycetaceae > Streptomyces > Streptomyces sp. NPDC051173. The sequence continues at coordinate 57,448 of NZ_JBFBBD010000036.1, read as the reverse complement.
CCGCGACGGACCATCGACAGTGCCCGGGGTTCGGTCGTGCACCACACGTTGAACTGGGTGCGTGCGGACCGTGAACGGGAGGGACGCCGCGACGTCCGCACGGCGCTGGTCGTCGGTGCCGGGTCGCCGCTGCTCGAAGCGACGGCGGCAGGACTGCGCGCGGCCGGCGTTACCGTCGGGACGGCCCCCGCGGCCACGGACTGGGCTTCCTGGCCGGATCCCCTTCCGCCGGAGATCGTCTACGTGGCCGGGGACGCGGCGGAGGGCGACGGCACACGGGGGCAGGAGAGGCTGCTCGACGAGGGCGTCATGGGGTTGCTCGAACTCGCCCGTGCCCTGGCCGGGGCGGGCACCGGTCCCCACCGGATCACGGTCGTCGCCCAGCACGTGCACCACGTCACAGGGGACGAGACCCGTCTTGTCCCAGCCCACTCCGCGCTCTTCGGACTGGCCAAGGTCATCGGCCAGGAGCACCAGGAGATCAGCTGCCGGTGCCTGGACGTGGGTGACGACCTGGCGTCCGCGGCCTGGGCAGAGGAGATCCTCTGCCCCGACCTCCTCGGCCAGATCGCCCTTCGGGGGACGGCCCGCTACGCAGCGGAACTGGCTGCCGTGGATCTGGCCGAGGCCGCCCCTGAGCACGAGACGTCCGCCGGCGAAGTGCACCTGATCACCGGAGGAATGGGCGGTCTCGGGCTGGAAGTGGCCCGGTCGATCAACCTGCGGCGGCCGGGGGCGGGAATCGCGCTGGTCGGCAGGAGCACGATGCCCGCGCGGGCCGCGTGGGACGAGGTCCTGAGCGGGGGCGGTCGCGGCGCCGCCCGGATTGCCCTGATCCAGGAGATGGAAGCGAATGGCACCCGCGTCGTGTGCCTCCAGGGCGATGTCACGGACGCGCGGGACATGGCGCGTGTCGTCGCGGCCGTCAGGGCCGAGCTCGGCGCCGTCACCCACGTGGTCCACGCGGCGGGAACCGCGGGCGAGGGCTTTCTCCTGCGCAAGCCGGCACAGACCTTCCGCGCCACCCTCGCCCCCAAGGCGGACGGCGCGGTGGCGCTCCACGAGGCGACCCTCGCCGACCGGCCCGTGATGGTGCTGTTCAGCTCCACCACGGCGCTGTTCGGGTCCGCTGGCCAGAGCGACTACACCGCGGCCAACCAGTACCTCGACGGATTCGCCGCCTGGCGGAACAAGGCGGGCCTGAGCACCTTCACGGTGAACTGGACCGACTGGATCGGCACGGGTATGGCCGCGGACCACGGCGTACGGCAGGACCAGGGGTTCTTCCGGTCCGTCGGGATCGAGGAGGGCATCGCCAGCTACGAGGCGATCCTCCGGGGACGGGTCACGCAGGTGATCGTCGGCGAGATCAACTACGGCATGCTGGGTTCCCTCGATCCGGCGGCACTGCGGGCACGGATGGCGACGGCGCCCCTGCGGCTCGCCGAGTCCATCCAGCGGACGGTGTCCGTCCGCTCCGCGGCCGCCGGTCCCGCCGTGCCCCCGCCGCCCGGCATGGTGTCCGTGCGGCTCACGGGGCGCGCGGACGGTGAGTACACCGAGCTCGAACGCACCCTGGCCGGCCTGTGGGCGGCCGAGTTCGGCGTCTCCGACATCAATGTCTTCGCCAGCCTGTTCGACCTGGGCGGGGACTCGCTGCTCGCCCTGCGACTGGCCAACAGCCTGCAGAAGGCGCTCGGCGTCAAGCTGACGATCGCCGACCTGTTCGCCCACCTGACCGTCGCGGATCTCGCCGCGTACCTGGCTCCGGAGGAGGCGGCAGTCGGGGAGGAACCGGCGGAGGGCTCCGCGGACGTGGCCCCGACGGGGCAGGACCCCGCTGACGAGACGGGGTTCGAGCTGTGGAACGGCCAGCAGGGCATGTGGCTGCAGCACCAGCTCGGCGAAGGCCGGGCCGAGTTGAACCTGCCGGTGTGGCACCACGTTCGCGAGGCGGTGGACGTCACTGCCTTCCGTGAGGCCGTCGGGTTCCTGGTCGGGCGTCATGACGCCCTGCGCCTGTCCCTCCAGGACACCGAGCACGGTCCGCGCCAGCGGGTGCTGCCCCGGCACGACCTCGACGTGCCCCTGGTGGACGTGAGCGGAGCGGAAAACCCGGAGGAGGAGAGCGCGCGCCTCATCTACGCCGACAACGCGGCCCCCTTCGACGACCTCTCGGTGCCGCCCGTGCGGGCGAAGCTCTACAAGCTGGCGGAGGACCATTACTGCGCCTACCTCAACGTGCACCACATCGTGGCCGACGGGACCAGCATGGGGAACCTGCTCCGTGAGCTGCTGGTGGCCTACCGCGCCCGGGTTGAGCGGCGGACGCCCGAACTGGAGCCACTGACGCTGTCGTTCGGCGACTTCGTCCGGGACCGCCAGAAGTGGCTTTCGGGCCCGGAGAGCGCGGCGATGGAGACCTACTGGACCGACGAACTCAAGGGGCCCCTTCCCCGGTTGAGGATCGGGGACCACGACGCGCACGCGGTGGAGGTCGTCAACGACACGCTGGACTTCGAGATCGGCCCGGACCTGGCGACGGCCGTGGCCGAACTGGCCAGGGGGCTCGACGCGACCGTCCACGTGGTGCTCCTCAGCGCATTCGTGGTCGCGCTGCACGACATCGGTTCCGACGAGGACATCGTGATGTGCGTGCCGTTCTCGGGTAGGGACACCAAGGAGATGGAGGGGATGGTCGGCGCGTTCGTGAACCCGCTGTCCGTGCGCATCGGGCTGACCCCCTCCGACTCCTTCGGTGACGTGGTCTGGCGCGCCCAGCGCAAGAGCGTGGCCTCGTACGCGAACAGCCGGTACCCCTTCACCCGCCTCCTGGAGCGGCTCGACGCCCCGGCGCGGCCGGGACAGAACCCGGTGTTCTCCAGCGCGTTCCAGTTCACCGACTTCCTGCCGCCCGCCTACCAGACCTCGCAGCTTGACGTCTGCCTGTACGGGAAGCCGGACGGGGACGCCCTCAGCCTGCGCTTCAACTACAACGCCGGCCGTCTGTCGAAGAGCGAGATCGTCGACATCCGGGCCACCTTCCTCGCAGCCCTGAGCCAGGCCGTGCGCGATGCGCGGGTGAGTCTGGAATCCCTCGGCGAACCGCTGCGCGAGGCACGGAAGGCGACACGGACGACATCCGCGGGGGGCCGCAGGCCGGGCGGCCTGCGAGCGTCGCGCCCGCGCCGCTGAGGAGCGGTACCCGGCGGCCCCGCGCAGGCCCCGCGCGGCACATCGCGTGTGCAGACAAGAGTTCGATGCCCGGTGGACCCGGGTCGGTCCAGGAGGAAATGACAGATGGACGAGCACGACGAGGACGAGTACACCGTGCTGGTGAACGCCGAGGAGCAGTACTCGATCTGGCGGACGGCCCTGGCACTGCCCGAGGGCTGGCGGGAAGTCGGCAAACGGGGCGGGAAGGGCGACTGCCTCGCGTACGTGGACGAGACATGGACCGATCTGCGGCCCCTGACCCTGCGCCGGCGGATGGCCGGGGGGACGGCCTCGTGAGCGAGCTGGTCAGGCCGCTCGTCAGCCGCCCCCACGCGACCCAGAGGCTGTTCTGCTTCCCCTACGCCGGCGGTGGCATCTCGGTGTTCCGCGGATGGGCTGCCTCACTTCCGGACGAGGTCGAGCCGTGGGCGATCCAGCTGCCCGGCCGTGAGGACCGCATCGGCACGCCTCCCTTCCAACGCATGAGTGACGTCCTCAACGCGCTGGTATCGGCGATCATCCCCCGGCTCGACCGTCCGTTCGCCTTCTTCGGGCACAGCATGGGAGCGGTCGTCGCGCTGGAGCTGGCGCGCACCCTGGGCCGCCTGGAATCAGGATCGCCGGAGTGGCTCCTCGTATCGGGCCGGGTGCCTCCCCAGGCGATGGAGGCGGCGGATCCGCCGCTGCACCAGCGGTCCGACGCGGAACTCGTCGAGCTGCTCCGCGGCTGGCGGGCCACCCCCGAGGCCGTACTGGCGGACCGCGAGCTGATGGCGCTGCTCCTTCCCGTGGTCCGTGCGGACCTCGCCGTCATCGAGACCCACATGTTCACCGGCGGCGCGCCGCTCGGCTGTCCGGTCACCGCGTTCGGCGGTACCGAGGACAACGCCGCCCCCTCGGTTCTGGAGCGGTGGGGCGAACTGACGGACAACCGGTTCGACCTGCGCATGTTCCCGGGGGGCCACTTCTTCGTGAACTCGGCCCGGGAGGCCGTGGTCGCCGCGGTGGCCGAGAGGCTCGCCCGGGCCGCCGCTGCGCGCGTCGGCTGACGCCACGGGGCCCGCGGATCCTCCGCGGGCCCCGTGGCCCGCATTCGCGCATCGCCCTGGCGATTCCTCGCCATGCGGCATTCCGTGCCTTCCTGACTGATGGAACTTGGTGGAACGACATGACTCTGCAGACCGGGCCCGAACCGAACGACGGCCGGCCAGTCCCCTCCGTGGTGGATGTCGTCTCGACGACGTGGGCCGCTGTCCTGCGGACCGGGACCCTGGAGCCGGACGCCAACTTCTTCGCACTGGGCGGAAACTCGCTCCAGGGAGCCCGGGTGATCAGCAGGCTCCGTGAGGAGCTCGGCGTCCAGATCCCCCTCTCCGTCCTCTTCGAGCACCAGACGGTGGGTGAACTCGCCGAGGCCGTCGAGGCCCTCGGGACGCCGGCCTCCGCCGCCACGCCGACCGTCGAGCCCCTGGAGCAGCGGGCCGACGGGGTGTTCCACGCCCCGACATCCTTCGTGCAGCAGCGGATGTGGGTGGAGGAGCACATCCAGGGGCCCAGCTCCCGGTACAGCATCCCCTCGGCAACCGAGATCGAGGGACCGCTCGACGTGGCGGCCCTGGCAGGGGCCGTCCGGGCGCTGGTGCAGCGGCACGAGGTCTTCCGTACCACCATCCGCGCCGTGGACGGCGTTCCCCAGCAGGTCGTGGCACCGGACGCGGACGTGGCCCTGCACACCGTCGACCTGAGCGCGGAGCCGGCGGACCGGCGTGAGCAGATCCTGCTGGACCGGCTGGCCGCGTCCGCCCGGCATCCCTTCGACATCGAGCGCGGTCCCCTGCTCCGGGTGGAGCTCTACCGGCTGGAGGAGGACTGGCACGTCCTCCTGATCAACCTGCACCACATCATCACGGACGTCCGCTCCTTCGAGCTCGCCGTCTCCGAGCTGCTCAGCCTGTACGCGCGGAAGGGCGACCCGTCAGCCGGGGCGGGGCAGCCGTCGGTGCAGTACGCGGACTACGCCGCGTGGCAGCGCCGCACCATCGGCGACGCCGCGGTGGACGACCAGCTGGAGTACTGGAAACAGCAGCTGCGGGCACCGCTGCCGGTCCTCGACCTGCCCACCGACAGGCCCTACCGGGACACCTCCTCAGGACGGGGCGCCGCGGTGACGGTCGAGCTGCCGCGGGCGGTCTCGCGCCGCCTGCGGGAGCTGTCCAGGGAACACGACAGCACTCCCTTCATGACCCTGCTCGCGCTGCTCAACGTCCTGATGCACCGGTACAGCGGCCAGAGCGACATCGTGATCGGCACACCGAGCGCCAACCGCGATCTGCCCGAGCTGGAAGGGATGCTCGGATGCTTCCTGAACACACTCGCGATCCGCAGTGACCTGTCCGGTGACCCGACTCTGACGGAGCTCCTCCACCGGGTGCGTGAGGCGGCCCTGGCCGCGTACGCCCACCAGGACGTGCCGTACGAGCGGGTGGTCAACGCCGTCACCGTGGACCGGTCCGCCCGCCAGGGCCTGTTCCGCGTGATGCTGGCCTTCCAGCACGAGATCCCGGCCCCGGACCTGCCCGGTATCACGGTGAGCGACGTGGACCTCGGCCTCGAAGCGGTGAAGTTCGACCTGGTGTTCGCCGTGACGGAGACCGAGTTCACCTACCGGGTGTCCCTGGAGTACGACAGCGACCTCTTCGTCGAGGACACGGCCTGGCGCATCCTGGACCACCTGGGCGTCCTGGCCGCCGACGCCGTGGCGGACCCCGGGAAGCGGGTCTCGGAGCTCACCGTGCTGCCGGAGGAGGAGCGGCGCCGGATCGCGAAGTGGTCGGCCTCGTCCCACGGCCCCTACGCCACCGACCTGTTCCTGCACCGCCTCTTCGAGGAGCAGGCGCGCAGGACGCCCGACGAGCCGGCCGTGGAGAGCGGCACGGACGTGCTGACCTACCGGGAGCTGGACGCCCTCGCCGACCGGCTGGCGGCCGGGCTCGCGGACCGCGGCATCGGCACCGACGACCTCGTCGGACTGTGCGCGGAGCCCTCCCTGGAACTGATGGTCGGCATCCTTGGCATCATCAAGGCGGGGGCCGGATACGTACCGCTCGACCCCATCGCCCCGGCCGACCGCATGGCGTACGTCGTGGCCGACAGCGGTATGAAGGTCCTGGTCGCCACTCCCACGCTGCGGGACCAGCTGCCAGCCGAGGTCGTCGCCGCTGTGGAGGTGACGACCGTGGACGTGAAGGCGCCCGCGCCGCACGGGACCGTGCCGGACTCGCGCCGGCAGCCCCCCGTCGAGGTCGACTCCGCGCAGCTCGTCTACCTCATGTACACATCCGGCACCACCGGCCGGCCCAAGGGCGTCGGCCTTCCGCACCGGGCGATCACGCCGTGGATCCAGTGGGCGCAGGACATCCGGCCGATCGGCCCGGGCGTCCGCGTGGTGCACAACCTCTTCTACCACTTCGACTGGTCGGTCGAGCAGATGTTCCACGCCCTGACGGGCGGCGCGTGCCTCGTCATGCTGCCCGGCGAGCTGCGGGCCGACCCGGCCGCCACCGCGCGGTTCATCGACGAGCGCGCGATCAACATGCTCTACCTAACCCCGACCCAGATGCGCGGTATCGCGGACATCGGCATAGCGATGCCCTCCCTCCGGCACGTGTCCATGGGCGGCGAGAACCTGGACGCCGAACTGGTCGCACGGACCCGGAAGGTGGTGTCCGGGGACTGCGAGATCTGGAACGAGTACGGACCGACGGAGACGGCCGGCGCCGCGCTGGTCGGCCGCATGGGCGACGAGCCCCTGGAGCGCACCTCCATGCCCCTCGGCGAGCTGATCGCCAACGCCACCTGCGCGGTGGTGGACCGCTGGGAGAACCCCCAGCCGATCGGCGTCCCGGGCGAGCTGTGGATCGGCGGTGACGGGGTGGCACGGGGATACCGCAACCTGCCCGGCCTGACCGCGGAGCGCTTCACCGCCGACCCCGCGGCCCCCGGGCGCCGGCTGTACCGCACCGGCGACCTCGTGAGGTGGCTGCCGAACGGGGAGATGGAGTTCCTCGGACGCGTCGACAGCCAGGTGAAGATCCGCGGTGTGCGCGTCGAGCTAGAGGAGATCGAGTCGGTGCTGCGCGCCCATCCCGATGTCGCGAACGCGGTCGTCGTACTGGAGCCCGATCAGCGTCTCGTCGCCTATCTGGAGTCCGCCCCCGGAGCGCGCTTCGACGAGGCCTCGGTACGCGCCCACATGGCTCCGAAGCTGCCCATCGTCATGCAGCCCTCGGTCCTCGTCCCGCTGGAGTCGATACCCTCCTCGGCGACGGGCAAGGTCGATCGCTCCCGGCTGCCGCGGCCCGCCGCGGCACCGGCCCCGGCGCGACCCGCGGCCGTGCCGCCGTCCACCGCGATGGAGCACCTGGTCGCGGAGGTGTGGACGGAGGTCCTGCGACAGGACGTCCGTGGCGTCGAAGCCGACTTCTTCGAGATCGGGGGCGATTCCTTCTCCCTGCTCTCCGTCGTCAACGCCCTCCGCAAGGAGCTCGCCCTCGACATCCCGGTGCGTGCCGTCGTCGACAGCCCGACGGTCGCCGGTCTCGCCGCCTACCTCGAATCCCTGCGCTGGGCGCTCGGGTCCCAGGTGGCGGCCGTCGACACCGGCGGCGAGCGCGAGGTGGGCGAGCTGTGACGGCGACCGCACGAGGCGTGGTCGACCTCCTGCTGGAGACGCGCTCGCTGAACATCGTCCTGTGGACGGAGGAGGGAAGATTGCGCTTCGACGCGCCGGCCGGGGTGATGACGGACGCGATCCGCGCCGAACTGGTCGCCCGCAAGGGCGAGATCGTGGCCTTCCTGGCGGACGCCGACATCGCGGAGCGCTCGACGGTACGGATCACGATGCGCGACGGCATCCGTCTGGCCGCCGACGTGTTCCGGCCCCGGCGGCGCGGCGCGGTCGTCGAGGAGCCCCTGCCGGTGATCTGGTGCCACGAGCGGTACCGGCGCGCGGAGACCGTGGAGGGCGGTGTGCTCACCAAACTCGACTCCCAGCCCTGGCTCAAGGAGATGCTGCGGAACGAGTACGTGGTGGTCGTCGTCGACTCGCGCGGCAGCGGCGCCTCCGAGGGGACCCGGCGGATCGAGTTCAGCCACGAGGAGGCGGAGGACGCCTTCGAGGTGACCGAGTGGATCGCGGGCCGGCCCTGGTCGAACGGCCGCGTCGGCATGTACGGCCTCTCCTACTCGGGGATCAACCAGCTCCTGGCGGCGGCCACCGCACCGCCCCACCTCACGGCGATCCTGCCGCAGATGGCGATGTTCGACCTGTACGAGTTCCTCCGTCCGGGCGGTGTCTTCCGCGACGACTTCGCCCGCAACTGGAGCGACCTGGTACGGGGGCTGGACACCCGGGCAGGGGCCGCCGGTGCCGGCGAGGGCCCGGATGGTCCGGCGGGCTACCTGGCGGGCCACCAGGAGAACGCGGACGTCTTCGGCCAGGCGGCGGCGCTGGAGTTCCGCGACAGCGTCGAGCCGGTGACCGGCCTGGCTCCCTACCGGGACATCAGTCCGGCGAACGCGCGTGACGCGGTGAGCGCGTCGGGCATCCCGGTGTGCCACCTGGGCGGCTGGCACGACATCTGGGCGCGGGACACCACCCTGTGGTTCCGCAACCTGGACAACCCGCAGCGCATGGTGATCGGTCCGTGGAGCCACAACAACTGGAAGAACGAGGACCTGGCCCGCGAACACCTCCGCTGGTACGACCACTGGCTCAAGGGCGTCGACAACGGGGTCATGGCCGAGCCGCCGGTCCGGTACTTCACCATGGGTGCCGGGGCGGCGACCGGATGGAGGACGGCCGACACCTGGCCGCCGTCCGAGGCACGCCCCCGGGAGCTGTGCTTCGGCGCCGGGCCCAGCGGCACCGTCCGGTCCGTCAACGACGGAGTGCTGGTGGAGGCCGGGACGCCGGCCGAGGACGAGGGAGACGCGTACACGGTCGACTACTCCACGACCTCCGGCCGCACCACCCGCTGGTCGGACGGGTACGCGGGCGGGTTCCACTACGACCTCACCCCGAACGACCGCAAGGCCCTGACCTACACGTCGGCGGTGCTGTCCGAGGACCTGGAGGTGACGGGCCACCCCCTCGTGCATCTGTGGGTGAGCTCGACCCATCCGGACGCCGCCTTCTTCGTCCACCTCAGCGAGGTGGACGAGCGGGGGGAGACCCACTACGTGACCGAGGGCGTCCTGTGGGCCTCGTACCGGGGGAGTGCTCCGGCGCCCTTCGACAGGATGGGGCTGCCCTACCAGCCCGGGACGCGGGACGCGCTCGCGCCGCTGCCCCCGGGTGAGCCCGTCGAGCTGGTCATCGACCTGCACCCGACCTCCTACGCCTTCTCGGCGGGCAGGCGGCTGCGCGTCAGCATCACCTGTTGCGACCGGGACAACGCCCGGGTGGAGGAGATCACGCCCGCCCCCGTCATCACGGTCCACCGCGGCGCGCGCCACCCGTCCCGGGTGGTCCTGCCGGTTGTACCGAGGGCCTGACCGCTCGTCCCCCGCGCGTCGAAGCACCAGAAAGGTAAAGCCTTGCCTGCACACCAGTACCGCGTCGTGGGGGTCGAGTTCGGGAAGGAGATCCCGCCCCGCTCCTTCGCGACGCTGCTCCCGCCGCCCTGGCGGGACGACTACCACCGCATAGACCTGCTCACCCACCCGGACATCCCGCGGACCGTGCGCACCGTCGAGGAGCAGGCCGCGTACTGGGCACGCCGGCTGGGCCCGGGGCCGGGCCCGGCCGTGGTGCTGGGCTACTGCTCCGGAGCCCCGGTCGCGTCCGAGCTGGCGGCGAGGATGGGGGCGGACACCACCCTGGTCCTGGTCGACCCGGCCGCCCCCACGGCGGAAGAGGCCCAGGAACTGCTCGTCGAACTCGCCACGGGAATGGACGAGGACCTCCTCCCGGGAGAGGTGCCGGACATCCTCGGCCGCGGTCCGGCCGAGGCACTGGCCGTGATCAGTGACTTCCTGCGCTCGGTCGTCGAACGGTGTGCCCCGGACCTGCCGTCCGACATCGCCGACTCGCTCACCGAGCACCAGCGCGCCTGGCTGAGCTACACCCTGGCCGCGGGCACCCATGGCGGCGGCCCGCGGCACGCACCCGGCCACGTCCTCCTCAGCGAGGCCGCGGCCTGGGAACACACCGGCAGCACCCGGATCCACCGCTTCCCCGCCGGCGACGTGGAGCTGTTCACCTCCGAGGAGGCCACGGCGGTGATCGCCGGCGTGCTCGCCGGACCGGCCCCGCCGACGCGCTCACGCGCCTAGTCCCAGCCCACCCCTAAACCACGCAGAGGCGGCAGACCATGGAGCCCACTTGTCCCTACGGGCGGGAACAGGGAGCCATGCCGGTGGATCCGTGCATGGACTACATAGCCCTCCGGGGCACCGGGGCGATCAGGCGGGACGACGACCTGGGCGTCTGGATCGTCACGGGCTTCCGCGAGGTGTCCGAGCTGCTGCGCAGCCCGGCGCTGTCCTCGGCGTGGCCGGAATGCGGCAGGACGCGGCTGCACGGCGAACAGCCGGAGACGCAGGGCGCCCCGCGCACCGCCGACATCGTCCGGCGCTGGTTCATGTTCAACGACGCCCCGCGCCACCAGCTCCTGCGGGGCCTGATGGCGCCCCTGTTCTCGGCCGCACGGGTGGCCGGACTCCGGCCCTTCGTTGAGCGGACCGTCGGTGAACTCCTCGACGGCGTGCCGGACCGGATCGACGTGGTCGGCGGGCTGTCGGAGCCGCTGGCCGCCCGGGTGGTGTGCCGGGTGATCGGGATCCCGCAGGAGGTGGCCCCCCGGATCGCCGCCTGGGCCCTGGACATCGCGGCCCTGCTGGTGGCCGACTACCTTCCCCGGGTCGTCGAGCGGGGGACGAAGGCCCTCCAGGAGATCGAGGGCGTCGTGGCGGAGACCCTCCGTTCCTCGCGGGTACCGGCCGGGAGCGCCCTCGACGTGCTGGAGCGCGCCTACCAGGAGGGCCTGATCGAGGAAGCGGACATCGCCGCCACGGCGAGCCTGCTGGTCTTCGCCGGTTTCGACACCACTTCAACCTTCATCTGCAAGGCGGTGCGCGCCCTCGTGCACACCGGCCGGTGGAAGGACGCGCGTACGGAGCGCCTCACTCCGGTGATCGACGAGCTCCTGCGCTTCGACACGTCGGTGCAGCAGGTCGCCCGGGTCGCCGTCGCCCCCGTGGAATGCGCGGGGCACCGGATCGAGCCGGGGGACCTGGTCCTGCTCATGCTGGGTGTCGCCAACCGTGACGACGAGGTGTTCCCGGCGCCGGACACCCTGGACACCGAGCGGCGTACCGCCCGCCACCTCGCGTTCGGCTACGGCGCGCACTACTGCCTGGGCTCGGGTCTGGCCAGGCTCGAGGCCGACGCGGCGCTGACTGGCCTCGTCGAGCGCTTCGGTGAGGCCGAGCTGGCCGAACCCCCCGTCCTGCGTCCGCACTACGGCGTGACCGTGCTGGAACACCTCTGGCTGCGCGTGCGTCGCTGACCGCCGTACCGGACCAGGACGAACGCCCCCGCAAGCCGTCGAACAGGAGAGACTGTGATCGCGAAATCCGCCCCGGCCACCGTGCCGCAGTGGCTGCAGCAGAGAGCGGAGCTCGCTCCCGACCACCTGGCCGTCATGGTCGCCGGCCCGCGTGCCGTGACAGCGCGGCTGACGTACCGGCAGCTGTGGGAGGCCGCCGGGGAGGTGGCCGGGCGGCTGTCCGCCCTGCCGGGCTTCCGCGCCGGGGTCCTGGTCGCGACCCGGTTCCCCCGCGGGGCGGGCGGTCTGGTCGCTCAGCTCGGTGCCTGGCGGGCGGGAGCGGCCTACCTGCCCCTGGACCCGGCCCTGCCCGAGGCACGCCGCAGGGCGATCCTCGGTGACGCCCGTCCCTTCGCCGTCCTGTCACCCGGCGGGACCGCACCCGCGGGTGTCGCGGTGGAACCGTCGGTCACCGGCCCGCAGGAGCCGGAGGCGCTCGATCCGGACGCGGCGTACGTGATCTACACCTCGGGCTCGACCGGGACGCCCAAGGGGATCGAGGTCGGCCACGCGAGCCTCGCGAACCTGACCACATGGCACCGGGAGACCTACGGGACGGGACCGGAGCACCGCGTCGGCGCCTTCGCGGGCCTGGGCTTCGACGCCACCGTGTGGGAGTCGTGGTCGGCGCTCGCGAGCGGGGCGACGCTGCTGCTCCCCGAAGAGGTCGCGACCGCCGACATCCAGCAGGTGTCCGAGTTCCTGGACCACTGGGCCGTCGACCAGTGCTTCCTCAGCACCCCGCTCGCGGAGCAACTGCTCCAACTGCCGGAGCCGCCCCGCTCGCTGAGGGTCCTGACCACCGGCGGCGACACGCTGCGCGTCCACCCCCGACCGGACTTCCCGGCGGCGGTCTTCAACCACTACGGCCCGACCGAGGCGACCGTGGTGACGACGGCCAGCGGCGATCTCCGCCGGCCCGCGCGGCACGGGGCGCCGGTGATCGGGCGTCCCATTCGCGGGGCCGAGGTGCTCCTCGTATCCGACGACGGCAGCACCGTCGAGGAACCGTCCGTGACGGGCGAACTGCTCATCGGCGGAGAGGTCCTGGCCAGCGGCTACCTGCGCGACGAGCCGATGACGCGGAAGCTGTTCTCCCACCGCCCGGACGGAAGCCGCTGGTACTCCTCCGGCGACCTCTGCCGCTGGACGCCGGACGGCGAACTGGAGTTCGTGGGACGTCGTGACCTGCAGGTCAGCATCCGCGGCCATCGCGTCGAGCCGGCCGAGGTCGAACAGGCCGTCCTCGGCGTCCCGGGTATCGGCATGGCCGCGGTCATCGCGCGGGAGACCGACGACGGAAGCGAGCTGGTCGGCTGCTACTGCGGGACGGCCGAGGCGGAGACCGTCCGTGACGAGCTGGCGCGGTCCCTGCCCGGCTACATGGTCCCCGTCGAACTGCGCAGGCTCGACGGCATCCCCCTCAACGCCAACGGGAAGATCGACCGCGGCCGTCTCCTGGAGCTGGTGGGGTCCGGTGCGCCGTCGGCCCCTGGGCCCGGGACCGCGGACCGGACGGCCGCGGAGGCCGGGGCCGGCGCGAGCACGGCGGACCGGGTCGCCGGGATCTGGTCCGAGGTGCTCGGCCGTACTCCCGCGGCCGATGACGACTTCTTCCTGATCGGCGGCCACTCCCTCAAGGCCGCACGGGTACTGGCCATGACCCGCAAGGAGTTCGGGATCCCCCTGGCGCTCGAGGTGATGTTCACCCGGTCGGTCTTCTCGGACTTCGTCGAGTGCGTCGCCGAGCAGCTCCGGATCAAGGAGGGCTGAGCGATGACCACGGTATGGGATCTGGTGAGCGAGCAGGCCCGGCGCACTCCCGACGCGCAGGCCGCCGTCGGCGAGCGCGTGCACACCTACCGGGACCTCGTGCGGAGCGTCGACGTCCTCGCCGCCGCCCTCCGCGAGACGGTGCCGGCGGGGTCCTGGCTGGCGGTGGAGACTGCCAGCCCGGTGAGCGGGGCGGTGGCCCTGCTCACGGGCGCCCGAGTCGGCTGCGCGCTCGTCCCCCTGAACCTCGACAGCCCGGCGGCCCACCGCGCGTTCGTGCTGGAGGACGCCCGTCCCGTCGCGGTGCTCCGGTCGGCGGAGGAAGGCGTGTTCACGGTCGAGCACCTCGACCGCGAGGGCGCGGAGGACCCGGGCGACCGCGTCCCGGGCGATGCGGCTTATGTGATGTACACGTCGGGTTCGAGCGGGCGCCCCAAGGGCGTCGTCGTCCCTCCTTCCGCGCTGGCCTCGTGTCTCCGGGCACTCGCGGAGGTCCCGGGCCTGCGGGCGGGCGAGACCATGCTGGCGATGACGGCCCTGTCCTTCGACATCTCGCTGGCCGAGATGCTGGTGCCACTGATCGTCGGAGCCAGGTTCGTCGTCGTACCGGGCGAGGTGCGGGCCGACCCCGAGCTCTTCGACGCGTTCATCCGCCTCCACCGGCCCGATGTGGTCCAGGCGACGCCGAGCTTCTGGCGGCGGCTCCTGGCGGGCGGCGGGAGCGTCGCCGCCCACCGCTTCCGCGTCTGGTGCGGCGGTGAGCCGCTCACCGCGCCCCTCGCCGAGTCGCTGCTCGGCCGGAGCACGGAGCTCTGGAACCTCTACGGGCCGACCGAAGCGACCATCTGGGCCACCGCCGCGCGGATCGAGAGCCCCGACGCGCTCTCCCTGGGACAGCCCTTGAGGGGTATGAGCTGGTACCTGGATCAGGGCGAGATCGTCCTCTACGGTGATCACCTGGCGACCGGCTACCACGGCCGGGCCGATCTCACCGCCGCGTGCTTCTCCGTCCGGGACACACCCGAGGGACCCCGGCACACCTACCGCACCGGGGACCGCGCCCGCCCGGCTCCGGACGGCTCGTTCCAGTACCTGGGGCGGGCCGACGGACAGATCAAGCTGCGCGGCCACCGCATCGAACTCGGCGAGGTGGAATCCGTACTGGAGGAGCACGCGGAGATCACGGAAGCCGTGGCCCTCGTGCGCGATCCCGACCGGGCCGAGCGCGCCCTGATCGCCGCCTACGTGGTGTCCGCCAGCGACCTGACGGCCCCTGAGGTGAGCGCGTGGACACGTACCCGGCTCCCCGCCGCCTACTGCCCCGGCCAGGTCCACGTGGTGCGGTCGCTCCCGAGGAACGCCTCGGGGAAGGTCGACCGGAACGCCCTGGCCCGCCCCGACTTCCTGGAAAGCCGCACGACATGAAGACTGATGTGAGCGAGCGCCGCGCCGCGGTCCTCAGAGCCTGGCGTGCCACGCTCGAAGCCGAACCCGCCTCCGACGACGAGAACTTCTTCGAAGCCGGGGGGAATTCGATCCTGGTGGTGGAACTCCAGCGCCGGCTCTCCGCGGAGCTCGGCCACCGTGTGTCGCTGAGGCAGCTGCACGACCATCCCACCGTCGCCGGTCTCGTCGGCCTCGACATCCCGTCCGCGGCCGAGACCCCCACCGTGTCCGCTCTGCAGGCCCTGACGCTCTACTGCCTGCCCTACGCCGGGGCATCGGCGCGGATCTACGAACCCTGGCGCACCAGGCTGCCCGGCACGGTGGAAGTGGTACCGCTGGAGCTCCCCGGTCGGGGCTCCCGGTGGTCCCAGCGCCCGCAGTCACGGCTGCCCGCCCTCCTGGAGGACCTCGCCGGTGCGATGGACCAGGCGCGTCGAGCCCCTTACGCCGTGTTCGGCCACAGTTTCGGCGGGATCCTGGCCTACGAGCTCGTGCGGCACGTCACGGGCCGGGGGTACCCGCCGCCCGTTCGCCTGCTCGTCTCGGCATGCCCCGCACCGCATCTCGCGACCCCGCGGGAGAGCACGCACGACCTCTCGGACGAGGAGTTCACCGAGCGGCTGCGGAAGCTGCGCGGGACGCCGGAGGAACTCCTGGAGAACGAGGAGCTCATGGAGCTCTACCTTCCGACGATCCGGGCGGACTACACGATCCTGGACGCCTACCGAGCGCCCCGCACCGCCCCTCTCGGCTGCCCCGTCACGGCGTTCTGCGGCGCCGAGGACCACGAGGCCGGGAGGGAGCAGATGGCCCACTGGGCCGCTTACGGCGACGGAACGGTCGACATCGAGGAAGTCACGGGGGACCACTTCTTTCTCCGGGACTCCGAGGACGAGTTCCTGGAGAAGCTCGCCCCGCACCTCCGCCCCGCCCGCCACCGGTGACGCACGAGGGCTCCGGTCTCAAGTACGAGGACATTCAGATGATCAGTCAGCTCACGCCGGAACAGAGCGAGAAGTGGGCCTCCTTCCGCGAGTTCGCCGACACCACGCTCGCACCCGGGGCCGCGGCCGCGGACTCCCAGCAGGCCATGCCGCGGACCCTCGTCAAGAGCCTCGGCCGGGAGGGCTGGATATCCTCGCTCCTCCCCGAGGAGTGGGGAGGCTCCTCGCTGGACCTGCTCAGCTACGGCCTGATGGCCGAGGAGATGGGCCGGACCTGCCAGAACGTGCGCAACTTCGTGGCGTGTGCCGACATGGTGGCG
Organism: Streptomyces sp. NPDC051173; assembly: GCF_040689515.1. Classification (NCBI taxonomy): domain Bacteria; kingdom Bacillati; phylum Actinomycetota; class Actinomycetes; order Kitasatosporales; family Streptomycetaceae; genus Streptomyces; species Streptomyces sp. NPDC051173. The sequence goes on along the minus strand of NZ_JBFBBD010000036.1, from coordinate 41,140 downwards.
CACTCCCTCTGGAAGTGGGGCACCCCCACGCAGCGCGAGAAGTGGCTCGGGCCCATCGCGGCAGGCGAGGCCGTCGCCTCCTTCGCGCTCACCGAACCGAACGTCGGAAGCGATGCCAAGGGCGTTGAGACGGTGGTGACGGCGGACGGGGACGGCTATATCGTCCGCGGCCGCAAGAAGTGGATCAGCTTCGCCGAGATTGCCGACGTCTACCTGTTGTTCGCGCAGTACGAGGGGCGGCACACCGCGTTCCTCGTGGAGCGTGGCGCCCCCGGCCTGACCGTCGAGCCGATCTGCGGTCTGCTCGGCCTGCGGGGCTCCGCGCTGGCCGAGGTCGTCTTCGACGACTGCCGTCTGCCGGCGGGATCGATGGTCGGACACCCCGGTTCCGGGCTCGCGTTCGTGGCCTCCGCCGCCCTGGACATCGGCCGGTACAGCACGGCATGGGGCTGTGTCGGCCTCGCCCAGGCGTGCCTCGACGCGGCCACCCGCCACGCGCAGGACCGTATCCAGTACGACATGCCGATCATCGACCACCAGCTCGTACAGCGCATGCTCGCTGACATGGTGGCCGGCTCCCGGGCGGCGCGGCTGCTGTGCTGGGAGGCCGGGGCCGCCAAGCAGCAGGGCGCCTTCGACGCCGTGAACCAGACCCTCTTGGCCAAGTACTTCGCCTCGACCACCGCCAACCGCGTCGCGGCCGACGCCGTCCAGATCCTCGGAGCCCAGGGCATCGGGCCGGAAGCACCCGTCGGGCGGCTGTTCCGGGACGCCAAGGTCATGGAGATCATCGAGGGGACGAGCCAGCTCCACCAGTCGATGCTCGGCCGCTGGAGCGCTCAGATCCAGCACCCGGCCGCCGGGGGTGCGCGCACCTCCTGAGCCGTGCCAGCCCCGACCTCCGGGGTGCACGGCCCTCACCCGAAGCCAGCGCGTCCACCTCACGATCCACAAGGCAGTCCTGATGATGTCCCATCCTGATTCCCGGACCGGGCCCACCGGCCCCGGGCCCGAATTCCCACGGACGCCCGGCGAGCCGACCGGGCCCGCTGCGCCGCCCGCACCCCTCACCCCGGCTCAGCAGCAGACCTGGCTGCTCGGCATGCTCGCACCGGGCCGTCCCGCCACCCACGTGTCCGCCGGTCTCGGGCTGGCCGGAGACACGGACCGGCCGGCGCTCCTGAAGGCACTGCGCGGGGCCGCCACCGTCCATCTGTCACCCGGCGCGCGTTTCACCGTGTCCGGCGGGACGCCTGTGCGTCTCTCGGCGGACCCGCTGGAACTGCCGGTCCAGTACTCCGACGTGAGCGGCCTCGACGAGGACGAACGGAGCCGCCGGACACATGAGGCGTTGGCCGAAGCGGTCCGCGCGCCCTTCGACCCGGAGAACGGCCCGCTTTCCCGCGCCCTGCTCCTGCGGACCGGATCCGGCGAACACCGCCTCCTCCTCGTGGCGCACCGGTTGGTCGCGGACCAGTCCCTCCTCCAGCGGGTCCTGCGGGACACAGCGGCCACCTACGGGGCCCCGACCGGCAAGGGGGCCGCGCCGGAGGCAGGGGGCCGCCCGGCGGACCAGTTCCCGGCCCCGGCTTCCGCCGAACCGGCGGACCGTCCGGCCGGGCTACCGCCGGCCCCCGAGCTCCCCCTGGACCGGCCCCGCCCCGCACAGCGCTCCCTCGACGCGGGCCGCGTGGCGTTCGGCATCCCCGGGGATACCGCCGCCGCGCTGCGCACGCTCGTCGCGCGGCAGGGTGCGGAGCTGCGCCACGTCCTGCTCGCCGGGTACCTCGTCCTCCTGCACCGCTACAGCGGCCAGACCACGCTCGCCGTGGCCGTCCCCGTGGCCGGCGCCGCGGGCACGGCCTCCGAGACCACGGTCGCCGTCCGGTCCGAGGTCCTCCCGGACCTGGGCCTGGCCGAGCTGGTGGCCCGGGTACGGGCCGACGAGGCGAGTGCCCGGACGACCCCGGCGCCTGCCGCGGAACTGCTCGCCAGGCCCGGATTCTCCTACCGGGCGGCGCCCCGTATCGGTGAACTACCCGGCATTCGGACCTGGTTCCCTGAGACCCCCGTCACGCACGTGCTCGGCGATCTCGCCCTGGACCTCGTCGAGGGGGAGGACGGGGTGACGGGGCGCCTGCTGTTCGCGGAGGACGTCTTCGACCCCGCCACCGCACGGCGGGCGGTACGGCACTACCTGACGCTGCTGGACGCCGCCGCCGAGGAGCCCGGTCGTGCCGTCTCCGCGCTCCGCCTCCTGACCGAGGAGGAGGAACGCACGATCGCCGAGCTGAACGGCGTCCGGTCCGAGATCCCGGACCTGACGTTCCACCAGCTCTTCGAGAGGCAGGCGGCCAGGGCCCCCGACGCGGTCGCGGTCCGGTCGCAGGACGGCACCCTCACCTACCGGGAACTGAACACCCTGGCGAACCAGCAGGCCGACCTGCTGCGGCAGCTGGGCGTCGGCCCGGAGACCACCGTCGGTATCTGCATGGAGCGTGGCCGGCGGATGGTCGTGGCCCTGCTGGGTGTGCTCAAGGCCGGGGGAGCCTACGTACCCCTGGACCCGCGGGACCCCGCGGAGCGCCGGGACATGATCCTCGGCGACGCCCGGGCCGGCGTCGTGGTCTGCACGGATCCCGCGGCGGCCGAGGGGTACCGGACGGTCGTACTGGACGCGGAACGCACCGTGCTGAACGGCCGTCCGGCACACGACGGCGTCACACCGGCCTCGGCCCCGGAGCACGCCGCCTACCTCCTCTACACCTCGGGCTCCACCGGCAAGCCCAAGGGGGTGGTCGTGGAGAACCGTCAACTGGTCGCCTACACACAGGCGGTCATCGAGCGCCTGGGCATCGACGAGCCCCTGAGCTGGGCGATGGTCCAGCCCCTCACCGTGGATTCCAGCGTCACTGCCCTGATGCCGCCGCTGTCCACGGGCGGCGAGGTCCATCTACTCTCCCGCGAGCATGCCCTGGACGCGGCCCGGATGGCCGACTGGATGCGGACCCACGCGGTGGACTGCCTGAAGATCGCCCCCTCGCACCTGCGGGCGCTGCAGGCATCGGCCCGCTTCGCGGACCTCCTCCCGCGCCGCCTGCTCGTGATCGGGGGCGAGGCGTCGGACTGGCAGTGGATGACCGCGCTCCAGCGCTCCCTGCCGCACTGCCGGGTGTTCAACCACTACGGCCCGACCGAGACGACCGTGGGCGTCCTCACCCTGGCCGTCGCCGAGCACCTGGACGCGCGGTGGGACACCGCGCCGATCGGCGTCCCCCTTCCGAACTCCCAGGCGCACGTGGTCGACGCGGAAGGCCGTCCCGTGCCCTTCGGCGTGGTCGGCGAGCTGATCCTCGGCGGTACGAACCTGGCCCGCGGCTACCACGGCAGGGACGAGCTGACCTCCGCGGCCTTCGTACCGGACTCCCTCGGCGGCCCCGAAGGGGCGCGGCTCTACCGCACCGGCGACATCGTGCGCCGCCTGGCCGACGGCTCCCTCGCCTTTCTGGGACGGCGCGACGACCAGATCAAGATACGCGGCTTCCGCGTGACCCTCGGGGAGATCGAGGCCGCGCTCACCAGCCACGAGGCCGTACGCGGAGCCGTGGTGGTCGTCCGGGAGGACACCCCGGGGGACCGGCGCGTCGTCGCGTACGCGGAGCTGTCCCCGCCCGGGGCGGTCTCCCCCCAGGAGCTCGAAAGGCACGTACGAGAACGGGTGTCGCCGCACATGGTCCCGCAGGCGACCGTGGTGCTGGACGCCCTGCCGCTGACCCCGCACGGCAAGGTCGACCGGTCCGCGCTGCCCGTCCCGGCGGCCGCCGGAGGGGCCGGCGCGGCCGGACTCCCCCCCCAGGGCGAGGTTGAGCGCCAGGTCGCGCAGGCATGGCGGGAGGTGCTGCGGACCGAGGCAGTGGGTACCGACCAGAACTTCTTCGACGTCGGGGGCCACTCCCTGCTCCTGGTCGAGCTCCAGCACCGCCTCCAGGCTGTCGCGGGCCGCGACATCGAGCTCCTCGACCTGTTCCGGCACACCTCCGTCCGGACGCAGGCGGCCTTCCTCTCCGCAGGAGGGGAGACCCCCGCGCCCGACACACCCCCCAGAGCCAGGGGAGCCCAGCAGAACGCGCTCATGAAGCGCCGTCAGCAGCAGTTGCGAGCAAAGCGAGGCCGTCATGAGTGAGCAGCTTCCGGATGAGCCCGGCCCGTTCGAGGACGGTCTAGACATCGCCATCGTGGGTATGGCGGGCCGGTTCCCCAAGGCGCGGACGATCGAGGAGTTCTGGAGCAACCTGAAAGCCGGCCACTGCGCAGCCACCCGGTTCGACGAGCGGCATCTCGCCGAACTCGGCGCGGACGTCGAAGCGCTGTCCGACCCGGACTTCGTCCCCGTCGGCTACCTGCTCGAGGACAGCGACAAGTTCGACGCGGCGTTCTTCGGCTACTCGCCCCGCGAGGCCGAACTGATGGACCCCCAGCACCGCGTCCTCCTGGAGTGCGCCTGGTCGGCCCTGGAGAGCGCGGGGTACGACCCCGACCGCTACGAGGGCCTGACCGGCGTCTACGCCGGCGCGGGGAACAACACGTACCTTCTCTTCAATATCGCCTCCCACCCGGACGCGGTCGAGGTCATGGGCGGGAACCAGCTGGTCATCGGGAACCGCTCGGACTTCCTCAGCAGCAGGGTCTCCTACAAGCTGGACCTGCGCGGCCCCAGCATCAACGTGCAGTCGGCTTGTTCCACATCCCTGGTCGCCGTCGTCCAGGCCTGCCAGGCCCTGCTCGCCTACCAGTGCGACACCGCCCTCGCCGGAGGCGTGGCCGTCGACGTCATGCGGCGCGACGGATACGTCTACCGCGAGGACGGGATCTACTCGCCGGACGGATACTGCCGCACCTTCGACGCCCGGGCCCAGGGCACCGTCGGAGGCGACGGCGTCGGCATGGTGGTACTCAAGCGCCTGCAGGACGCGGTCGACGAGAACGACCACATCCACGCGGTGATCAGGGGCAGCGCCGTCAACAACGACGGCGCCGCGCGAGCGGGATTCAGCGCCCCGAGCGCCGCCTCCCAGGCCGACGTCATCGCCACGGCGCTCGCCAACGCCGACGTGGACCCGGAGAGCATCCGCTACGTCGAGGCGCACGGGACCGCCACCCTCCTCGGCGACCCGATCGAGGTGTCGGCACTCAACTCGGCGTACACCGGCGTCCCGCGAGCACGGACCGCCCTCGGCTCCGTCAAGACCAACATCGGACACCTCGACTCCGCCGCCGGAGTGGCCGGGCTGATCAAGACCGCCCTGGTCGTGGAACGGGGCGAGATCCCGCCGACCCTGCACTTCGAGCGGCCCAACCCGCGGCTCGGCCTGGAATCCGGGCCCTTCTACGTCAACACCGAGCTCCTGCCCTGGCCCCAGGACAACGGGCCGCGCCGCGCCGCGGTCAGCTCGTTCGGCCTCGGCGGCACCAACGCCCATCTGATCGTCGAGCAGCCCCCCGAGATCCCCCGGAACAACCGGCCCGTCCCGGACACGGAACAGCTGCTGGTCCTTTCGGCCAAGTCGCCCGAGGCCCTCGACACGGCCACCGGTGAGCTCCTCGACCATCTGCGCGCCCACCCCGGCGTACCGCTGGAGGACGTCGCCTTCACCCTCCAGCAGGGCCGCAGGGAGTTCCCGTACCGGCGGGCACTGCTGTGCGGGAGCGTCGACGACGCACGGGACATCCTCGGCGCGCCGGACGACGGCAGGCTCCTCACCGCGTCCGCCCCGCAGTCCTCCAGCAGGCCCGTCGCCTTCGTCTTCACCGGGTTCGGTGCCCAGTACCCCGGCATGGGCGCCGGGCTCTACGAGCAGGAGGAGGTGTTCCGGGAGGCGCTGGACGAGTGCGCGGAGCTCCTGCTGCCCCTGCTCGGCCTGGACATCCGCCCCGTCATGCTCACCGCGGACACCGACTCCGGGAGCGGCGGGCGCGGCGGCGCGGGAGGCATGGACCTGCGGAGCATGCTGCTCCAGCCGCAGCGCGCCGAGCACCCCCTCGACAGCCCCCGCCTCGGCTACGCCGCGGTCTTCGCCCTCGAGTACTCCCTGGCCAGGCTCTGGCGCTCCTGGGGCATCGAGCCGGAGGCCATGATCGGGCACAGCCTCGGCGAGTACGTGGCCGCCTGCCTGGCCGGCGTCTTCTCACTGCCGGACGCGCTGCGCCTGGTGGTGGAGCGCGCGAGGCTCATCGAGGGCCAGGGCGAGGGCGCGATGCTCGCCGTACCGCTCTCGGAGGCCGAGGCCGAGGCCGACCGCTGGACGAGCGAGGACGTCTGCCTGGCTGCCGTGAACGGACCGCAGACCTGCGTGCTCTCCGGAACCGTCGAAGGGATCGAGGCGGCCGGCCGCGCCCTCCTGGCGGAGGGCATCGCCTCCCGGCGCCTCACCACCGGCTTCGCCTTCCACTCGCCGATGATGGACCCGGTGGTCGCGCCGTACACGGAGCTGGTGCGGACCGTCCGGCTGAACCCGCCGGCCACGCCCTTCGTCTCCAACATCTCCGGCACGTGGATCACCCCGGAGGAGGCCACCAGCCCGGAGTACTGGGCCGAGCACATGCGGCGGCCGGTACGGTTCGCGGACGGCATCGGCACCCTGTGGACCGTTCCCGAGGTCATCGTGGTGGAGGTCGGACCCGGCCAGAGCATGGTGCCCGGGATCGTGCAGCACCCGGCGGCCGCCGCGGTCGCCGACCGGGTCGTGGTGCACTCGCTGCCCGGGGTCTTCGACCGGCAGAGCGACCGCGCCACCATGCTCCGCGCCGCGGCCAGGCTGTGGCTGGCGGGGCGTACGCAGCCGTTCCCGCCCGTGCGGGGCGCGCGACGCACCCCGCTGCCCACCTACCCGTTCGAGCGGCGCCGCTACTGGGTGGAGCGCGGCACGGCAGCGCCCCACGTCCCCGCCGAAGCCCGCCGCCACACGGATCCGGCACAGTGGTTCTACGCCCCGTCCTGGCAGCAGACGGCACCGTTGCCCCCGGCCGACGCGGCCGGGCTGGCCGCGCACAGCTGGCTCGTCTTCGCGGACGAGACAGGAGTCGGCGGCGAACTGGCGGACCGGCTCGAGGGTCTCGGCGCGACGGTGCGCACCGTACGGGCCGGCAGTGAATGGAGCCGTAAGGGCGAGGGCGTCTACGTGCTCGACCCCGGCAGCCCGGAGCACTACACCCGGCTGGCCGAGGCCCTGCGGGAGGAGGGTTCGCCGCCGGACCGGGTGCTCCACTGCTGGAGCGTGGGGAACGACGCGGACCACGGCACCGGCCCGCAGGACGTACGGGCCCTCCTCGACCGGGGGTTCCACTCGCTGCTGCACTGGGCCCAGGCCACCGAGTCCGGGCTGAGCGTGCCGCAGCGGTGGGACGTTGTCTCCAGCGAGGTCTGCTCCGTGACCGGGGACGAGGCGCTCTGCCCGCCGAAGGCCGCCGTCCAGGGCATCGTCCGGGTCCTCCCGCAGGAGTACCCGTCGCTCACCTGCGTCCATCTCGACCTCGCGGGCGGGCAGACCGCCCCGGCGGCCGTGGACGCGATCCTGCCGGCGCTCTCCCTCCCCGCCGGCGAGCGGACGCTCGCGCTGCGCGGACGGCGCTGGTGGGCCCCCACCTTCGTGGCGGCGGAGCAGCCGCGCCGCGACTCCGCCCCGGTCCGGGCGGACGGGGTCTACCTGATCACGGGGGGACTGGGGAAGATCGGCATGCTGATGGCCCGGGCCCTCGCCGAGCGGGAACGGGTACGCCTGGTCCTCCTCGGGCGTACCGGGCTGCCGCCGCGGGAGACCTGGGACGCGCCGGATCACCCCGAGGCCACCCGGGACCTGATCCGCGGCGTCCGCGCGCTCGAGGAGCTGGGCTCCGAGGTGATGGTGTGCGCCGCCGACGTCTCCGATCCCGTCCGCATGCGTGAGGTGAAGGAGGCGGTGGTCCAGGCGTACGGCCGGGTCGACGGGCTGCTGCACTGCGCCGGCACGACCGGCGCCGAGGCCCACCGTGTGGTGGCCGACCTCGGCGAACGCGAGAGCGCCTGGCACTTCGACCCGAAGCTGTACGGCACGTACGTCCTCGACGAGGTACTGGCGGACCAGGAACTGGACTTCGCCCTCCTCTGCTCCTCGATCGCCTCCCTCCTCGGCGGCCTCGGGTTCGCCGCGTACGCGGCCGCCAACGCCGTGCTCGACGCCTTCGCGCAGCGCCACCACGGCGCCGGCCAGCCGTGGTCCAGCGTCAACTGGGAGGCATGGCGGTTCACCGCCGCCCCGAGGGACGAGGCCGGCATCGGTTCGGCTGTCCAGGCCCTGGCCCTGGACCCCGACGAGGGACGCCGGGTGACGGACGCCCTGCTGGCCGCGGTCCCGCAGGCGCAGGTCGTGGTCTCCACCTCCGATCCGGTCCGGCGTCGTGAACAGTGGGTCGCGCCCGCCGCGGAGGCCGCCATGCCGCGGCAGCAGCACGAGCGGCCCAACCTCCGCAATCCCTACGTGGCGCCCGACAGCGAGACGGAACGGCAGGTCGCCGTGATCTGGCAGGAGCTGCTGGGGGTCCAGAGCGTTGGTGTCCACGACAACTTCTTTGAGCTCGGCGGCAGTTCCCTCCTCGGCCTGCAGGTCGTGCACCGGCTGCGCCAGGAACTCTCCCTGCCCGTTCCGCTGACGGTCGTCTACGAAGGCCCCACCGTCCGCGCCCTGGGCGGGCTCGTCGACGACCTCCGCGCGGCCGACGGCCGGTGACGCGGCACAACGGCCCGGTGCTCCTCCGCCGGGCCGCCCCTCGACATCCCCTCCATTCTCTTCCGAACAACCGAAGGCGGCAGGCGTGAGCGTGAGCAAGATAGGTGTCATCGGCGCCGGGACGATCGGCCGCGGTGTCGCGCAGTCCCTGGCCCAGTCCTCTTTCGAGGTGGTCCTGGTCGACATCGCGGAGAGCCAGCTCGTGAGTGCCAGGAACCAGATGGAACGGGACCTGCGCATGCAGAGCCTCTTCCGCGCGGAGAAGCTCGCCGACGACGCGGAGACCATTCTGGGCCGTATCGCCACCAGCACGGGACTTGAGGCTCTGGCGGACGTCGATTTCGTCGTCGAGAACGTCACCGAGAACTGGGACGTCAAGCGTGAGGTCTACGAGACGATAGACAAGATCTGCCGTCCTGGCGTGGTCTTCGCGGTCAACACCTCGGCCGTTCCGATCACCCGCGTGGCATCGGTCACCGAGCGGCCCGCCGAAGTGCTGGGACTGCACTTCATGAATCCCGTGCCGCTCATGGACACGGTCGAGGTCGTCCGCGGCTACTTCACGTCGGACGAGACGCTCGCCGTCGCCATGGGGCTCCTCGACGCCGCGGGCAAGGAGGGCATCGTCGTACAGGACGCCCCGGGATTCGTGACCAACAGGGTCCTGATGCTCACCATCAACGAAGCCGTCTTCTGCGTGCAGGACCAGGTCGCCACCGCCGAGGACGTCGACAGGATGTTCAAGGGCTGCTTCGGCCACAAGATGGGCCCCCTGGAAACGGGTGACCTGATCGGCCTGGACACCATTCTGAACTCGCTCACGGTCATGTACGAGAGCTTCAAGGACTCCAAGTACCGGCCCGCCCCCCTGCTGCAGAAGATGGTCGACGCCAAGCTGCTCGGGCGGAAGACGTCCCAGGGCTTCTACACCTACTGAAATCCCCTTTCACCCCTCAGGAGAACGATATGACGCACAACGACGTGAACGCCCGTATCCGCGCATTCCTCGCCCCGCACCTGGGTGGTCAGGAAGTCGCCGACGGGGACGACATCTTCGCCCTGGGATACGTCAATTCCCTCTTCGCCATGCAGCTCGTCCTTTTCATCGAGAAGGAGTTCTCCCTCCAGCTCGGCGCCGAGGACATGGAGTTCGACAACTTCCGCACCGTTGCGGGCCTCGTCCGCCTCGTGAACGCGAACACCGCCGCGGCGGTCTGACCGCAGGGCCCCGGGGACCCGCTCCCCGGGGCCGGGCAGGGGTGCCCGCGACCACCCCACGGAACGTCCCTCCCCACCATCCGGCCAGGAGTGAACCACCATGACCCCCTTCAGTACCCATGTCGACCTGCACACTCCGGTGCCGGAGCACCTCGCGCCCGAGATCGAGCGGCGCATGTTCTTCGTGTCCCGCGACATCGACGCGTTCGAGCTCGTCGTCGGCGACGGCGAGGTGCGCGCAGTGGTGATCCGGTCGGCGGAGCCCGTCGACCCCGCCGTCCTGGCCGGCAAGGTCAACCGCGTGGTCGACAGCGACGTGCGCCCGCAGCGGCCGACACCCGCCAAATCCGTGTGGCGGTCCCCCCACCGGCGCGAGGTGCGGGAGGGGACCTTCACCCTCCTGGCCGACGCCGGAGCCGTCAGCGAGGCCGGCCAAGGCCAGGTGGCGGTGGGCGAACCGTTCCTCTCCCTGCTGGAGTACTTCGACCGGACGGTCAAGAAGCTCCTCCGCCAGGACTTCCAGGTGAGCGAGTACCGCTATCCGACCCTCATCAGCACGCGGGCGCTGGAGACGGCCGGATACTTCGGGTCGTTCCCCCAGCACCTCATGTTCGTGACCCGGCTGCACAACGACATCGACGTGTACCAGGAGTTCCAGGAGAAGTACGCCGGAGCGGGGATCGACTCCGGCGTACTCGAGTCCTGCGGGAACGTGGACTACTGCCTGCCGCCCACCATGTGCTACCACACCTTCCACCAGTACAGCGGGCGGGAGCTGAGCGCGGACCGGCTCCATGTGGTCACCGCCCGCGGCAAGTCGTTCCGGTACGAGTCCGACTACGCCACCACGCTCGAACGCCTCTGGGACTTCACCATCCGGGAAATCGTCTTCATGGGCGCCCGTGACGAGGTGCTCTCGGCCCGCGAGACCTTCATGCGGAACGTGTTCGCGCTCGTCGAGGAACTCGGACTGTCCGGGTTCTGCGAGGTGGGCAACGATCCCTTCTTCTGCGGCACCGACACCTCCCAGCGCATCTGGTCGCAGCGGCTGCTCGAGCTCAAGTACGAACTCCGCCTCGACGTCGGGCCCGACCGGACCGTGGCCGTCGGGTCCTTCAACTTCCACGACGACCTGTTCGGCCGGAACTTCGGCATCCAGCACGGCACCGACGGCCCGGTCAGGAGCGCCTGCGTGGGATTCGGCCTGGAGCGCCTGGTGTACGCGTTCCTGTGCCAGTACGGCGTGGACCCCGGGGGCTGGCCCACGGCGGTCCGCACCGGCGTCGAAGGGCTGAGCGGGATCTGACATGGACGACAGCACGAGCACGGACTTCCCCCTCTCCCGGGCACAGCTCGGCATCTGGTTCGCCGACCAGGACGAGGTCCACGGGGGCCGTTACCGGATAGCGGAGTACTTCGACATCGCGGGGCCGGTCGACGCCGCGGCCTTCCGCCGCGCCTGGATCCGGGCGTGGGAGGAGACGGAGGCGCTGCGCGTGGCGGTCACGGACACCCCCGCGGGTCCGCGCCAGTCGGTCCTGCCCGGGCCGTCGCCCGACCTCCGCTTCCTGGACCTCGCCACCGCGGGGGACCCCGAAGCCGCGGCGCTCGACCGGATGCGGGACGACCTGGCCCGGCCGCTCGACGTGACCCGCGATCCGGTCGTCACGGTGTGCCTGTTCCGGCTCTCCCCCCGGCGCTTCCTCTGGTACCAGCGCACCCACCACCTGACCGTGGACGGATTCGGGGCGGCGCTCTTCGCCGAGCGCGTCGCCGCCCTCTACGCGCAGGAGACGGGCGGCCCACGGGCGGCCGCCTCCTCCTTCGGCTCGCTGGCCGGCCTGCTGGCGGAGGAGGAGGCGTACCGGGCTTCGGCGGCGTTCGACGCGGACCGGGACTTCTGGACACGCAAGCTCGCCGACCGGCCAAAGCCCGTGTCGCTCTCCGACCGCTCCTGGCAGCCGGCGGCGCCGGTGCTGCGCCGTACGGCACGGATCCCCGCGGACCAGGCCGGCCGGCTTCGCTCCGGCCTCGGCCGGTCCCTGGCACCGACGGCGGTGGCGGCGGTCGCCGCGCAGCTGCACCTCGTGACGGGCGCCGAGGACGTCCTCGTCTCGCTGCCCGTCACGGCCCGGCGAGGAGACCTCGCGCGGCGCACTCCCGGCATGCTGTCCAACACCGTGCCCCTCCGGCTGGCCGTGCACGGCGGCATGTCCTTCGCCGACCTGACCCGCCACGCGGCGCTGGTGATCAAGGAGGCATTGCCGCACCAGCGCTACCGTGCCGAGGACCTGCACCGCGACCTGGGCTTCACGCGCGGCGAGCGCGGGGTCGTCGGCCCGATGGTGAACGTCATGACGTTCCCCCACACCTTCACCATGGGAGGCCACACCGCCGTCGCCCACAACCTCTCCAACGGGCCGGTGGGTGACCTCGCCCTCGCGGTGGGCGGGCGCCAGGACGGCGCGGGTCTGAGTCTGGACACGGACGCGAGTTCGGCACGGTACACGGAGGAGGAGCTCGCCCATCACGAGCGGACCCTGCTCGGCCTCTTCCGTGCCGCGGCCGACGACCCGCACACCGCCATCGGCTCCGTCGCCGTGGCCCCGGCCCCACGGGTGGCCGGGGCAGGTGCCCCGGATCCGGGCGGAGCACAGGCAGGGCCGGCGGCCCGGACGGCCCCGGAGCCGGCCACCGTCGCCGACCAGGCCGAGGCGGGCGGGAGTGAGGCCGCCGAGGAAGCGATGGTCCAGCTGTTCCGGAGCGTCCTCGGTGTCGCCGAGGCGGCCCCGGACGACGCGTTCTTCGACCTCGGCGGCGACAGCATCACCGCGATCCAGCTCGTCTCCCGCGCGCGAGAGAACGGGTGGGCCATCAGCCTCAAGCAGGTCTTCGCCCGCGAGACACCGAGCGAGCTCGCGAAGGTCGCCGTTCCCGCGGCCCAGGAGCAGACGCCGGCACCGGGGACCGCCCCGCACGACGCCGTCGCGGGGCCCGTCCCGGCGAGTCCGGTCCTGAGATGGCTGGAGGAGCTGGGCGGCCCGGTGGACGCGTACCACCAGTCCCTGCTCATCCGTACTCCCGCCGGACTTACGCGGGAGACCCTGGGGACCCTGCTGACCGCCCTGACCGACCACCACGACGTCCTGCGTGCCCGGCTGGTGGACGAGCACGGATGGCGACTGCACATCGCCCCGGCCGGCAGCACCGCCGCGGAAGGGCTCGTCGAACACGTCGCCGTGGAGGCCCTCTCGGACGAGGAGACCGTCGCACTCGCCGCCACCCACGTCCGGAAGACCGCCGAGCGGCTCGACCCATGGGCCGGCGCCCTGCTCCGGGCCTGTTTCTTCGACGGCGGCCCCGACCGGCGGGGCATGCTGCTGCTCGTCGTCCACCACCTCGCCGTGGACGGCGCCTCCTGGTACACGCTGCTGCGCGACCTGGCGCTCGCCTGGGAGGCCCACGGAGCGGGCCGTCCCATCGAACTGCCTCCGGTCGCGACCTCGGTCACGCGGTGGAACCGGCTCCTGGAGGACGCGGCCCACGACGCCGGGAGGCTGGCGGAACTGCCCCACTGGCGCTCCGTGCTGACGCCGGACGCCCCGTCGCTCGGGGACCGCCCCCTGGACCCGGCCCTGGACACGGCCGCGACCAGCACACGCGGGCACCTGGTCCTCGACCCGGCCCGCAGCGCCCCCCTGCTGTCCTCGGTGCCCGCCGCCGTGCACGGCACGGTCCCCGATGTGCTGCTCACCGCGCTGGCCCTGGCGATTTCCGCGTGGCGCGCGGAACGCGGGCTCCCCGCCTCCCACGACGTCCTGCTCGACCTGGAGGGCCACGGCCGGGCGGACGGCTCCCACGAGGCCGATCTGTCCCGTACCGTCGGCTGGTTCACGAGCATGCACCCCGTACGGCTGAACCCCGCGGACCCCGGCGGCACGCTCCCTCAGGACGCCACCCAGGCACTCGCCCGGGTCAAGGAGCAACTGCGCGCCGCCCCGGGGGACGGGCTGGGCTTCGGCCTGCTGCGCCACCTCAACCCGGACACCCGACGGGAACTGCGCGGCCTGGCCAAGCCGGAGATCCTCTTCAACTACTTGGGACGGCTGCCCGGCCGCGAGGACGCCGACTGGAGCCCGGTGCCCGCCGCCGATGTCCTCAGGGACGGGCGCGACCCCCGCGCCCGGGCCGGCCACGGACTCACGATCGACGTCCTGGTCCGCGAGGCCGGCGACGGACCCCGGCTGGTGGCCGGTTTCAGCGCCCCGGCCGGATGGCTCGGTGACGCGGACCTGGACCGGCTGCGCACGCTCTGGGACGAGGCCCTGGGCGCCCTCGCGGCCGCCGCCGCGGGCCGCGAGGTCAGCCGGCACACCCCCTCCGACCTTTATCTCACCGGGCTCGGCCAGGACGAGGTCGATGACCTGGAAGCCGAACTGGAACGGTGGGCCTAGAACCTATGCGTACGTCCCGACTGGAAGACGTCTACCCCCTCACCCCGCTGCAGTCGGGGCTGTACTTCCACGCCCGGCTCGCCGGGGCGGCGTCCGACCTCTACACCGCGCAGCTGACCCTCGACCTGACGGGCCCTCTGGATCCCGAACGCCTCGCCCGGTCCTGTACGACCGTCGTACGGCGGCACGCCGCGCTCCGCGCCGGATTCAGGACCCGTGCCGGCGGCGACCCCCTGCAGTTCGTCGTCCGTGACGCCGTGCCCCCGTGGTCCACCTCCGATCTGCGCGGCGCGGACCCGGAGCACAGGGCCGCCCGACGGGAGCGGCTCATCGCCGAGGACCGCCGCCGCCCCTTCGACTTCGAACGTCCCCCGCTCGTGCGTTTCAGGCTGATCCGGATCGGCGACGAGCGGTGGACCCTGGTGATGACCAACCACCACCTGGTGCTCGACGGATGGTCGTTCCCGGTCCTGGTGCGGGAGATCTTCCACGTCTACACCGAGGGCGGAGAGGCCGCCGGCCTTCCCGGGCCTGCCCCGTTCCGTTCCTACCTGGAGTGGCTGGCGGACCAGGATCGCGCCGAGGCGGTGGCGGCCTGGCGGGAGTCCTTCGAGGGCTTCGACCAGCCGGCCATGGTGGCGTCCTCCACCGCTGCGGTGCCCCCGAGGCACCAGGAGCCGCCCCGCACGGTGGTCTCCGTGCTGCCGGAGGCCGGGACGCGGGCCCTGGGCGCTCTCGCCCGCGGCCAGGTCACCCTGAACACCGTGGTGCAGGGAGCGTGGGGCCTGCTGCTCGGCTGGATGACCGGCAGCGAGGACGTGGTCCTGGGCACCGTCGTGTCTGGCCGGCCTCCGGAGCTGCCCGGGGTCGAGTCCATGGTCGGACTGCTCACCAACACCGTTCCGGTACGGGTGCGGCTCGACGCCGACGAGTCCGTGCCCTCCTACCTGGGCCGGCTGCGGGACGAGCAGGCCCGCCTGCTGCCCCACCACCACCTGGGACTTCAGGACCTGCACGGGCTCACCGGGCTGCCCGCCCTCTTCGACACGGTGACCGCCTTCGAGAACTATCCGGTCGACGCCGCCACGGGCGACGAGCTGGCCCCGGGCCTCACGCTGACCGGCGCGGACATCGCGGACGCGACCCACTACGCCCTCACCCTCACCGTCGTGCCCGGCACCGAGCTGGAGATACGCCTCGGCTACCAGCCCCACCTCATGACGGCCGAGGAGGCGCGGTCCTGGCTCGACCGGCTCGTCGGACTGCTGGGGATGATGGCCGCGGGGGACGGGAGCACCCTCCGGGACATGGTCCCCCTGCTCCCGGGTGAGGAGGAGGAACTCCTGGAGCGCTGGCACGGACCGGTGCGGGACATCCCGGAGGGAACCCTGGCCGGCGGGTTCGAGGCGCAGGCGGAGCGCACCCCCGACGCCGACGCTGTCGTCTTCGCGGGATCCGCCGTCCCGTACCGCGAACTGAACGGCAGGGCGAACCGGCTGGCGAGGCTGCTCCTCGGCCGTGGAGCGGGCCCGGGACGGCGGGTCGCCCTCATGCTGCCCCGCTCCACCGACATGGTGGTGGCCCTGCTCGCGGCTCTCAAGTCAGGTGCCGCCTACGTTCCGGTGGACCCGCAGCTTCCGGCGGAGCGGGTCCGGTTCATGCTGGACGACGCGAAGCCCGACGTCGTGCTCACCACGGAGGAACTGCTGTCCGTCGTCGGTGCGGACGTGCCGACCGTCGTCGCGGGGCCGGGCGACGACGGCTTCCGCGCCCTGACGGAGGGCCTGTCCGCCGGCAACCTAACGCGGGGGGAACGCCCTGCCGAGCCGACGGCCGCCGACCCGGCATGGATCGTCTACACCTCGGGGTCCACCGGCCGCCCCAAGGGCGTCGTGGCCGGCCACCGCTCCGTCCTCAACCGCATCGCCTGGTACGCCGCCGAGTTCCCGTACCAGCCGGGCGAGACGGTGATCGCCAAGACGACCCTCAGCTTCGTCGACGGCTCCGTCGAACTGCTGGGAGCCCTGCTGAACGGAGCCCGGATCGCTCTCGCCGACAGCGGGACCGCCCGCAGCGCGATCGCCCTCGCCGTGATGATCGAGGGCACGGGACCGTGCCGGATCACGGTCGTCCCGAGCCTGCTGGGAGCGCTGCTGGAGGAAGCCGGCCGGCGTGACCTGACGTCCTGCGGGCTCTGGGTGTCCAGCGGTGAGGCCCTCACCCCCGAACTCGTACGGCAGTTCCGCTCCCTCCTGCCGGGCGCGCGGCTGGTCAACTTCTACGGCTCGTCCGAGGCCGGGGCGGACAGCCTCTACGCCGAGGTGGACGGCCCCGAGGTCCTCCTCGGCCGCCCCGTGTGGAACACCAGGACCTATGTGCTCGACACGTGGCAGCGCCCCGTTCCCGTGGGCGTGGTCGGTGAACTGCATCTCGCGGGCGCCTGCCTCGCCGACGAGTACCTCAACCAGAGCGGACTGACGGCGGAGCGCTTCCCGGCATGCCCCTTCGGGGACCCGTCCGACGGGCGGATGTACCGCACGGGTGACCTGGTCAGCCGCCGCTCCGACGGCAGTCTCGTGTTCCACGGGCGCGTCGACGGACAGGTCAAGATACGGGGCTTCCGGATCGAGCCGGGCGAGATCGAGGCGGTCCTCGCGGCCCACCCGGACGTGCAGGCGGCGGTGGTCGTCGACCGCCCCGACGCCGAGGGCCGGCCCCGCCTCATCGCGTACGCCGTCCCCGCGGACCCCGGCCGGCCGCACGACGGGACGCGGCTGCGCGGACACCTGGTCGGACAGCTCCCCGAGTACATGGTCCCCGCGCTGATCCTGCCGCTCTCCGAGGTGCCGCTGACCGGCAGCGGCAAGACCGACCGCAAGGCACTGCCCGCCCCCGACTTCCAGGCGGCCTCGTCCGGCCGCGCGGCACGGACGGAGCGGGAAGAGCTCCTGTGCGGGCTGTTCGCCGAGGTACTGGGTCTCGACCGGGTGACGATCGACGACTCCTTCTTCCACCTGGGCGGACACTCGCTGCTGGCCACGCGGCTCATCGGCCGGATCCGGCGGGAGCTGGGCGTGGAAGTCGCCCTGCGCACCCTCTACGAGGCCCCGACGGTCGCCCATCTCGCCGGGACGCTGGACGAGCGGCCCGCGGCCGCCCGTCCGGCGCTGGAACCGATGGAGCGGCCGGAGGAGTTGCCGCTGGCGCCGGTGCAACGCCGCCTGTGGTTCCAGAACAGGCTGGAGGGCGCGAACGGCAACTACACCATGCCCATGGCGCTCCGGCTGACCGGGCCGCTCCACCGCGCCGCCCTGCACCGGGCCGTCAACGACGTCGTCGCCCGGCACGAGAGCCTGCGCACCGCCTTCCCCGACTGGGACGGCGTCCCGCAGCAGGTCGTCCTCGAACCGGAAGAGGCGCCGGTCGAGCTGCCGCTCGTGGTGACCACCGAGGAGGACCTGCCGGGCCTGCTCGCCGCCGGGGCCCGCCACCCGTTCGACCTCACGGAGGAAACACCGGTACAGGCCCGCCTGTTCGTGCTCGGGGAGCAGGAGCACGTCCTCCTGCTGGTGGTGCACCACATCGCGTGCGACGGCTGGTCGCTCACCCCACTGGCCAGGGACATCGCCCGAGCGTACGCCGCGTCGGCCGCGGGCATCCGGCCGGCGTGGAGCGACCTCGCCGTGCAGTACGCGGACTACACCCTGTGGGCCCACCGGCTGCTCGGTGGTGCCGACCTGCCGGAGTCGGAGCTCAACCGCCAGACCGCTTTCTGGACCGCGGAACTCGCCGGACTGCCAGACCGGCTGGAGATCCCCGCCGCGGCCGAACGCCCGCGGACCCCCTCGTATCGGGCCGGGCATCTCGACGCTCGGATCCCGGTGTCCGTGCAGCACCCGCTGCACGCGCTGGCGGCCGGGAGCGGAGTCAGCCTGTTCATGGTGTGCCAGGCGGCACTGGCCGCCCTGCTCACGGAACAGGGGGCGGGCACGGACGTGGCGATCGGGACACCGGTCGCCGGACGCACCGACGACGCCCTCGACGACCTCGTGGGCTTCTTCGTGAACACCCTGGTACTGAGGACCAGGACGGACGGAAACCCTACGTTCCGAGAGCTGCTGTCGAGGGTCCGCACCACCGGTCTCGCGGCGTACGCGCACCAGGAGGTGCCCTTCGACCACATCGTCCAGGCGGTCAACCCCGACCGGGAGGCGGGCCGCCATCCGCTGTTCCAGGTCATGCTCGCCTTCCAGAACAACACCCTGCCCGACCTGTCGCTGCCCGGCCTCGACGTGCGGACCGAGCCGCTGCCGGACCAGCTGGCGCGGTTCGACCTGCGGTTCGAGCTGACGGAGCACTGGACGGCCGACGGCACGCCCGACGGCATCGGAATCCGCCTTACCTACGCGGCCGACCTCTTCACCGCCGAGGCGGCGCGGGAACTCCTGCACGGCTACACGGCCCTGCTGGAGCGGGTGGCCGGGGACCCCGAGTCCGTCGTGGGCGCCGCGACGGTCGGCGGCTGACCACGGCGGACACCCGACAGCACGGAAAGGCCCGTTCGGCCGAGCTGACCGCTCGGCCGAACGGGCCTGGTGCGTACGGGTTCCGGGCAGGGGCCGCGGTGCGAGGAGTGCCCGCTCACCCAGCCCGGTGGGAGGCCACACCGGACAGCCTCTCCGCGATACGGGGGCCGATGTCCGCCATGGCCACTGGGCCGGTCATCTCCCCGTGGGCGCAAGGGATGTCCACGGTGCGCACCCGGCCCGTCAGGTAGGGCGACCAGTCTCCCGCGGACGGCGCGTCCCCGGGCCGGCCCACCGCCGCGGTGAAGAGGAGCAGGTCACCGTCGAACACGGCGGGCCGGAAGCCGTGCGCCAGGACGACGTTCCGCCGGAACGTGCCGGCCATGGCCAGGACCTGCCGCTCCTCCAGATCGGCGAGGACACCGCCGGCGGTGCCGGCCGCCTCGGTGAACTCCGCAGGGGTCATCGAAGACCCGGGAGCGTCCGGCACTCCGTACCCCAGGGACACGAGCAGCTCCCGCAGCCCGTCCGGGGAGAGCGCGGCGGGCACGGCACGGTCGCACAGCGGGTAGGCGTCCAGCAACGCGAGCAGGGCGACCGTCTCACCGGCCTCCTGCAGGAGCGTGGCCATGGCCTGGGCCACGAGCCCTCCGAACGACCAGCCGCACAGGTGGTACGGGCCGGAAGGCTGCACCGAGCGGATCAGGCGCACATAGCCCGCGGCCACCTCCTCGACATCCGCGGCCGGCTCCCCGCCGGTGAGCCCCGCGTCCTGCAGCGCGTAGACGGGCCGGTCGTCCCCGATGTGCCGCAGCAGCCCCGAGTAGACCCACCCGACACCCGCGGCGGGGTGCACGCAGAACAAGGGCGCGGCCGCGCCGGTGGCCCGCAGGGGAAGCAGCACCGCGAACGGGTCCCCGCCCGGGTCGCGGCCCAGCAGCGCTGCGAAACGCGCCACCGTAGGAGCCTCGAACAGGCTGCGCACGGTCAGCTCGGTACCGAACACCGCCCGGATCCGGCCCATCAGCCGGATGGCGGCGAGCGAGTGCCCGCCCTGCTGGAAGAAGTCGTCGTGGATACCCACCGCCCGCGCACCGAGCACCTCGGCGAACAGGCTGCACAGCACCTCCTCGACGGGATCGCGGGGCGCGGTGAAGGTCTGGGCGGCCCGGGTCCGTGGAGCCGGCAGGGCCGCACGGTCCAGCTTGCCGTTGGGTGTCAGGGGCAGCACGTCGACGATCACGAACCGCGAGGGCACCATCGGTCCGGGCAGGCTCAGAACGGCCTCCCGCCGCACGTCCTCGCCGAACAGGCCGGGGTCGGACCAGCCCCCGCCGGGGACCGCGGGCACTCCGTGCGCACCGGCCCGGCCGGAGGACGGGGTGTCCGCCGTGCGGGCCCGGGCCGCGTAGACGGTGACCAGTCCGGTGTCCTCGAGCATGTGCTGACCGTCGACCGCGACTCGGTACCCCCTTGCCTCCAGGTGCCGCCGGATCCAGTCGACCTGTCCGGGCAGGTCGTGGGCCTCGATGACGAGCTGGCGGACGAGGGGCCAGTGCTCGTCACGCAGCCCGAGCAGGACCTCCCGCTCGCTCTTCTCCGCGTCGATCTTCAGCAGGTCGATGCGGTCGACGCCGGTCTCCTCGATGACGTCGGAGAGTGTCCGCAGCGCGCAGGTGACGTCCACGTGCCTGAGCCGTTCGGTCAGCAGACTGTCCAGGTCGGCCTCGCTGCCGGGAGCGGGAGGCTCGCCACCGCGACTCTCGTTGCGGACGAACACCTCCAGGACGCCGCGCTCCTCGGCGAGGTCACCGAACCGCCCCGACATGATCGAGAGCTGCGGGTAGTAGGTGAATGTGGCGCTCCCCGAGCTCTCCGCGATGCCGCAGGGGAACAGCCGCGCGTCGACCCCGTGGATCCGCATGTTGAGATCGAGCAGGCGGAACAGCTGCGGTATGGGCTCGAACGAGTAGATGACGCTGCCCGGGCACGACCGGGCGACCGAGAGGGAGAACAGGCCGATGTGGGCCCCCACGTCGAAGACGCGGGATCCTTCCGGCAGGACGATGCCGTGCCGCTGGTACTCGTGGCCCTCGAAGATCTCCCGGTAGAGGAAGTCAGTCTCGGTCGGATTGTTGGCGGCGATCACCATGCCGTTGGGGAGGGTGTGCAGCTCACCGGAGTCCAGGGCTCCCTCCCGCTCCAGCCGGCACAGGTTCCGCAGGGGCGCCGCAGCGACCGGGTCGGGCACGACGTGGGCGACCAGCTGGGTTCCGCCCGAGCCGTCGTCGGCAGGGGTCACCACGGCCTCGGCGACAGCGGGATGACGCACCAGCACCGCCTCGACCTCACCGGGCTCGATCCGGACACCCCCCACCTTTACCTGGTGGTCGGTGCGCCCGGCGTAGTGGACGGCCCCGTCCTCGCGGACACGGGCGAGGTCCCCAGTGCGGTACATGCGGGTGCCGGGAGGGCCGAAGGGGTCGGGAAGGAAGCGTTCGGCCGTCAGCCCGGGCCTCCCCACGTACCCCGTCGCCAGCTGGACGCCCGCGAGGTAGAGCTCTCCCGTCACGCCGGGACCGACCGGACGGAGACCGGCGTCCAGGACGTACATCTGGGTGTTCCACACGGGCCGGCCGATCGGGACCGGACCCGGCCGGTCGTCCGGCCGGCACCGCCAGTAGGACACGTCCACGGCGGCCTCGGTGGGCCCGTAGAGGTTGTGCAGTTCGGCGTCGAGCACCTCGAAGAACCGGTCCCGCAGCTCGCCCGACAGGGCCTCACCGCTGGCGAACACCCGGCGCACGGTGGTGCACCGGCCCGCGGTCGGCTCGTCGGTGAACAGACGCAGCATGGACGGCACGAAGTGGAGGGTGGTGATCCGCTGTGCCCGGATCACCTCCGTGAGGTAGGCGGGGTCGCGGTGTCCGCCCGGGGCGGCCACCACGAGGCACGCCCCGACGCACAGCGGCCAGAAGAACTCCCACACCGACACGTCGAAGCCCGCGGGGGTCTTCTGCAGCACGCGGTCGTCGTCGCCGAGGGAGTACTCGGCCTGCATCCAGCGGAGGCGGTTCACGATCGCGGCATGGGACACCGCGACTCCCTTGGGACGCCCCGTGGAGCCCGAGGTGTAGATCACGTAGGCCGTGTTCAGCGGGTGGGGGGACGGAAGCGGTCGGCCCGCGGGGTCCGCGGGGCCCGGCTCGGCCGCCCGTCCGACCTCCTCGGCGGTCAGTACCAGCAGCGCCCCGGCATCCTCGGCCATCCGCCGGCTCCGCTCGTCCGGGCCGTCCGGATCGAGTGGCAGGTACGCGGCCCCGGCCTTGTGCACGGCGTACAGCGCGACGACGAGCTCGGCCGAACGCGGTACGCGCACCGCGACGACCGTCTCGGGGCCCGCGCCCTTCGCCACGAGCGACACCGCCAGCCGGTGTGCCCTCTCGTCGAGCTCGGCATAGGTCAGCGAGACTCCGTCGGCGACGAGCGCGACGGCCTCGGGAGTTCTGGCTACCTGGGCCGCGAACAGGTCCGGCAGGGTCTCTGCCGTTATGCCGTGAGCTGACTTGTCGCCCATGACGTCACTTCCCCACACTGTTGGACTGATGGCGCGACGGGTCCTCCGCCTGCCGAACCGGCAGTTCGTAGACCCGGCGGATACTGGTGCCGAGTCGGCCGATGTCCGCTCCGTAGACGTGGAGGGAGACGGCCCGGCCGGCGGCCGTGCTGCGGACGTCGTGGATGTCGCCCGGCGGAGCGAGGGTCGCGACGGCACCGACCCCGCTCGTGGTGGTGTCCACGGCGAGGAGATGACGCTCCTCCGGATCGCCGGAGAGGCGGTAGACGGTCTCCTCCTCGGCACCCTCGTGGATGCCGACGACGCACCAGCAGACGTGGTCGTGCACCGGGGTGCGCTGGCCCGGCAGCCAGACGAGGGCGACGACGGAGAAGGAGCCGTCCGCCTCGACGTGCAGGACGTGCTGCCTGTACCCGCCCGGGTCGGCCTCCTGCTGGTCGGGCGTCAGTAGGCCGGCCCGTCCGAGGTGCGGGGCGAGCGCCGCGGCCACTTCCCGGCTGGCCACCTCGGCGGAAGCCCCCGGCCGGGCGCGCAACGCGGCCCGCACCTCCTCCACGAGCCGGGTCAGGCGCGGGGTGCGGGGCTGGGAGGGCAGGTACTGCGCCTCCGTGCCCGCGGACGCCGTGCCGGGAATGCCCCGGTCAGCACCTTGAACCGCGTTCACCTGCACTGCTGTCTCCTTTTGCTTCACTGCTGACGGCGGTTGCGGGAGCGGGCCATGCGGTTCTGCTGCTGCTGACGCCGTGAGCCGGCACGGTTGCGGACCTCTTCGAGCGAGTTCCTGACGTCTTCGGCGGGGGCGGTGCCTCCTCCGTCCACCAGCGCCGCCAGGCGGGCGATCGTCAGGGACTCGTAGAGCTGGGCGACCGTCAGCGACGTGCCGAGCGACCGGTTGACGGTGGAGATGAGCTGAATGGCGACCAGGGAGCTTCCGCCGAGGTCGAAGAAGCTGTCGTCGACACCGACCTGCTCGATGCCCAGCAGTTCCTGCCACATCACGCAGAGACGGCGCTGGACCGTGCCGTGCGGGGCCGTGTAGGCGCTGGGCACCTCGGGGCGCGGGTGCACGGTCCGGGGCGCGTCCAGACCGCTCAGCCTCTCGTCGGCCTCCTGGTCCTGCCCGCGCAGGGTGAAGGCGTTCTCGACCAGGTGGCGCGCGTCGACGGGCGTGACGATCAACTGGGGCTCGTACGAGCCCGACAGAGCGCGCTCCAGTGCCTCGATCGCGTCGGCGGGAGCCATGCCGCGCTCGGCCAGGTCCTTGCCCCGGGCCTGCGCCAGCCCGTTGCCCGGATCCGCCGCGACGGCCATGCCGACCTCTTGCCACGGACCCCAGTCCACGGTGAGCACGCGGGGCGAGGCCCCCGTGCCCGAGGCGCGGGAGCGGGCGTAGGCATCGAGGAAGCAGTTGGCCGCCACGTAGTCCACGAGCCCGAAGTCGCCCACGTTGGCGGAGTTGGAACCGAAGAGCACCATGAAGCCGGGCTTCACAGGGGCGAGGGCCCGTTCGAGAGCGAGGGTTCCTCCGACCTTCGGCGCCATGACGGCGGCGGCCTCCTCAAGGGTCTTGAGCTGCGCGAGCCCGCCGCCGACGACCCCGGCTGCGTGGAATACACCGTCGATCCGCCCCCAGGCGGTCATGACCTGGGACACCGCCGCCTCCGTCTGCGCGGGATCGCAGACGTCCGCCGCGATCACCCGGACCTCGGCGCCCCGTTCCCTGATCTCCCGCAGCTTCCGGAGGGTCCCGGCCGGAGCGGGCCCCCCGGGCCGTTCCGCCCCGTGCTCCGCGGGTACGGGAGTGCGCGCCAGCAGGGCCAGCTTGCGGCCCGGCCCGGACAGATGGGCCGCGAGCGCCAGCCCGAGGCCACCGGTGCCGCCCGTGATCAGGTAGACACCGTCCTCGCGCAGGGCCGAGGTCCCCTCCTCCGTGGGAGGCAGCGGGGCGGGCGCGAAGGTCTGGGACCAGCGGTGCGGCCCCCGGTGCGCCACCGCGGCGTGTGCCGGGGGTACGGCGAACTCGGCGACCAGCCGGGCGGCGTGCGCGTCGGGGGACGAGCCGTCCAGGACGATGTCGACGCTGCGACAGGCCAGCCCGGGCTGCTCCCGGGGGAGGACCCGGCAGGGCCCGAGCACGGTGGCCTTGAGCGGCATGAGCGGTTCGGACCCGATCACGTCGTGGATCCCGTTGCTCACCACCCACACGGAGCGCTCGGCCCCGTCGGCCAGGCCGTTGAGGGCCTGTGAGAGCAACAGCAGGCTGTTGAACCCCAGCCACAGCGACTCGGTGTCCTCCTGGAGCGCCTCCCGCGGTGCGGGGCCGTCGGTGACGCCCCAGCAGTGGGCGACGAACGCGGGTACGGAGCCGTCCTCGGCAAGGCTCTGGACCAGACGGCCGTAGTGCGACGCGTCGCGCGGGTCGATCGTGAACCCGCCACCGTCCCGCCGTTCCCATGCCGGTCCGGCCGCCACCGCCGTGACCAGGGCACCGGCGGCCCGCAGGCGGGCCGCCACCGCCTCGCCGACCCCGACGGCATCGGTGAACACCAGCCAGCGTTCGCCGGCCCGGTCGGGCCGCGCGGGCGGCAGGGCGGTGCGCTCCCACGAGGGGATCTGGAACCAGTCGGTGACATCGGGCCGTCGTCGCGCGGATCCGCGCTCCGCGGTGGGGCCCGTGCGCCGCTCCAGCCAGTACCGCTGCCGCTGGAACGGGTACGTGGGCAGGCCGACTCGCCGGCGCGGTTCGTGCCCGTGGACGCCGTCCCAGTCCGGCTCGCAGCCGTTCAGCCACAGCTGGCCGAGCGCGCGCTGCGCGGCCTCCACCGGGTGCCGCCCGTCCCGCCGGTGGGGCAGCGTGGCGGTGACCAGGCGGGCGGAGGACCCGGTGAGGACACGGCGTGCCAGGCTGCTGAGGGTGGTGCCGGGGCCGATCTCCAGGAACACCAGATCCGGATCGGCTGCCAGGGTGCCCACCCCGGTGGCGAACTCGACCGGGCTCAGGATCTGCCGGCCCCAGTACCCCGGGTCCTGTGCCTGCTCGGCGGTGATCCAGGTACCCGTCACGTTCGACACGAAGGGCACCGAGGGCTCCCGGCGGGGGACCGCCGCGACGGCCGCCGTGAACTCCTCGACCATCGGCGCCATCAGGGCCGAGTGGAAGGCGTGCGACGTCGCCACCGGATGAGTGGGGATCCCGAGGGCCGCGAGCCTCCCGGCGAAGGCCGCCACCCCCGCCTCGGAACCGGCCACCACGCAGTCCTTCGGGCCGTTGTGGGCGGCCAGCGAGAGGCCCTCCGGCAGCAGGCCCAGGACGGAGTCGCGGTCCGCCACCACATTCAGCATGGAACCCCGCTGCCGGCGCTGCATCAGCGCTCCGCGGAGCACCACCAGCCGCAGTGCGTCCGGCAGGGTGAACACCCCCGCCAGGCAGGCCGCGACAAGCTCGCCGAGGCTGTGCCCGAGCAGCGCCGCGGGCTTCACGCCCCACGACTCCCACATGCGGGCGAGCGCGTACTCCAGGACGAACAGCGCGGGCTGCGCGGCTTCCGTCTGGTTCAGCGCGGCGGCCGCCTCCGCCGACTCCCGGTCGCCGAGGAGGTGGTCGCGTACCGTGGTACCGGTCCCGCTCCCGCCCAGGGCCCCGGTACAGGCGTCCACGGCCTGGCGGAACACCGGCTCCTGCGCGTACAGCTCGGCCGCCATGCCCGGGTACTGGCCGCCCTGACCGCTCAGCAGGAACGCGACGCCCGGCCGGCCGCCCTCGTGGTGGCCGTCGACGACGCGTGCGGGATCGGCGGCCGCCAGGGCGTCCGCCACGGCCTGAACGTCCGGGCCCGTGACGATGCGGCGCACCGGAAAGACATGCCGTCCCACCGCCGCGGTGTAGGCGGCGTCCCGCAGGGGTGTCCCGCCGGTGCGGAGGACTCCGGCCACCCGTTCACTCAGTTCGTCCAGCGCCTCCTTGCTGCGGGCGGAGAGCACCAGCAGCTGCGAGGAGCGGGCCGACTCCCCGGCGGCGGGAGCGGCCGGCGCCTCCTCCAGCACGACGTGGGCGTTGCTGCCGCCGAAGCCGAAGGCGCTCACCCCGGCCAGCCGGGGCCGCCGCGACCGGGGCCAGGGGGCGCGCTCGCGCTGGACGGCGAACGGGCCGGCCGCGAAGTCGATGGCGGGATTGGGGGAGTCGAAATGCAGGGTCGGCGGCAGCGTCTCGTGCCACAGCGACAGCACGGTCTTCAGCAGCCCGGCGATGCCCGCCGCCGCGTCCAGATGACCGATGTTCGACTTGAGGGAGCCCAGGGCCACCGTGCCGGCCGGCACCCCCTCGTACACCTGGGTCAGGGCGCGGATCTCGATCGGATCGCCCATGACCGTGCCCGTGCCGTGTGCCTCGACATAACCGATGGCCGACGCCGGGGTGCCCGCGTCACGGAGGGCGGCGCGGACGACCTCCGCCTGGCCGGTCACCGCCGGCGCCGTGAAACCGACCTTGACCGCGCCGTCGTTGTTCACGGCGGAACCCTTGATGACCGCGTACACGGTGTCGCCCGCCTCCAGCGCATCACTGAGGCGCTTGAGCGTGACCACCCCCGCCCCGCTGCCGAACAGCGTTCCCGCGGCCCGGGAGTCGAACGGCCGGCAGTGACCGTCGGGAGAGAGGAAGGACCCCTCCTGGTGCAGGTAGCCCTGGTTGTGTTCCGCGTTGATGAACACCCCGCCGGACAGGGCCATGTCGCATTCCCCCTCGCGTAGCGAGCGGCAGGCGAGGTGGACGGCCACGAGCGAGGTCGAACACGCGGAGCGCAACGAGACGCTGGGGCCGCGCAGATCGAGCTTGTACGAGACGCGGGAGGCCAGGAAGCCCAGTTCGTTGCCGAGGAGGACCTGCGTTCCGCCGGTGCTGTCGACGACCTCGGGGTTCGAGTAGATGTTGGCGAGGTAGTTGTTGGTGCCGGCCCCGCCGAACACGCCGACGCGTCCGTCTACCTGGGCGGGCGTGTAGCCGGAGTGCTCCAGAGCCTCCCAGGCGGTCTCCAGGAACACGCGGTGCTGCGGATCCATCGTCTCCGCCTCGCGCGCGGTGTAACCGAAGAACCCCGCGTCGAACCCCGTGACGTCGTCGAGACAGGCACCGGCGGGCACGAAGTTCGGCTGGGCGATGGTCTCGCGCGACGCACCGGCCGCGATCAACTGCTCCTCGGTGAAGAACGAGACGGACTCCACGCCGTCGCGGACGTTCGCCCAGAACTCGTTTAGATCGCGGGCACCGGGGAAGCGCCCCGCCATTCCGACGATCGCGATGTCACGGTCTGCGTGCTGCCCGAACTTGTGGTCTGCCACTGTTTCTCCGTCATCAGAACAAGACAAGAAGGGACCCGCCGTCGCCGCCGGGGCTGGAGGGATCAGGAGGGTTCGACCATCCGGCTGCGCCCGGTCAGGTTGAGGAGGACCGTCTCGTCCGGTCGGATCCGGCCCGCCGCAGCCTCGTCGCGCACCGCCGCGACGGTGGCCGCCGAGGCGTAGCAGACGTCGATCTCCTCGAGTTCCGCGAGCAGGCGCCGCGCCTCGACGAGCTCCTCGCGGGAGGCCCGGACGATCGACCCCCCGGTCCGCGTGGCGATGGCGTGCAGGTACGGGTAGTAGGGCGAGCCGTCACCGAGGAGGATGGCCGTCGCAAGTCCCGACGGCTGGTCGATCACGTCGTCCGCGGTGAGCTCCGTCCGGCCCTCCGCCCAGGCGTCGGCCGACGGCGCGCAGGACTGCTCCTGAACCATGAGGAACCGCGGCATCCGGTCGAGTTCGCCGAGGGCCAGGTACTCGCGCATCCCCTTGTGCGCGGCGAGCATGCCCATACCGCTGCTCACGGCCTGCACCACGACGTCAGGCGTACGGTCCATCGCGTCCAGGGCCTCCAGGTAGGCCAGCTTGAGACCCTCCCGCCGGGCCCAGTTGAAGAACCCGGCGTCCAGGTGGAGCCCGCGCGCGGCGGCGAATCGGCGGGCCTCGGCGGCCGCCGCCACATAGCTTCCCGCGACCACGGTCAGTGAGGTCCGTTCGTCCTGCGCCACGGAGTGGTTGCGGACGAAGTCCTCGCCGCAGAAGAAGATCCCGCGCATCGCGGGATCCATCTGCACCGCCCGTGCGAGAGCGGTCGAGCTGTTCCCCGTGCTCGACGCGACGAATTCCTTGACGCCGAACTGACGCAGCACGGCCGGCACCAGCGCGGCGAGACGGTCCTTGGTGGTACGGGTCGGCTGCTGGGACTCGTCCTTGACCCACAGATCCGGGACCCCGATGGCCGCGCCCAGCCGCGGCGCCGGCCGGCATGGCGTCCGCCTGGTCACGCCGCTGTCGAGGAAGCCCCGCGCCGTCAGCGGCAGGAGGTCGAAGTAGACCTGCTCCGGATCCGCGTGGTCGTACCGGGTCAGCCGGTCCAGCGTGTACCGGGGCTCCAACGCGCCCGAGCAGCTCGGACATCGGTATACGAGAGCGGGCGGGAACACGCTCTTGCAGAGCAGGCAGACCAGGTCGAACTTCTCGGCCGCTTCGACGTGCTTCGTGGCAACCATGGAGGTGCGGGGTCCCTTCGGAGGGGTGCAGCGGGGCACAAAGGAGGCAGGGAAACGAGAACGCCCCCCGGCCCTGGCCGGGAGGCGCACTCGTGGAGGGGAGCGGCTCAGCCTTCGCCGTTCCAGGAGCGCCACAGGGCGGCGTAGGGCCCGTTCGCGGCGGTGAGCTCGTCGTGCGTACCGAGCTCGACGATGCGGCCCGCCTCCATGACCGCGACGCGGTCGGCGTCGTGGGCGGTCTGCAGGCGGTGTGCGATGGCGATGACGGTGCGGTCCGAGCGGACGGCGGCCATGGCCCGCTCGGCCTGACGGGCGGTCGTGGGATCCAGCAGGGCCGTCGCCTCGTCGAGGATCAGCGTGTGCGGATCCGCGAGCTGGACCCGGGCGAGCGTGAGCTGCTGCGCCTGGGAGGCTTCCAGCTCGACCCCGCCCGCGCCCAGCACGGTGTCCAGCCCGTGGGGGAGGTCCCGTACCCAGTCGGCCTCCATCATGGCGAGCGCCTCGAGGACGGCCTCGTCGTCGGCGTCCGGGGCCGCCATCGTCATGTTCTCCCGGAGGGTGCCGATGAACACGTGGTGTTCCTGAGTGATTAGGACGATACGGGTGCCCAGCTCGCCGGATGCGGCCAGATCGGCTACCTTCACACCGCCGACCAGCACGTCACCGGCGTCCGGCAGGTCCACCCCGGACAGTAGCCTGCCGAGGGTGGACTTGCCGGCTCCCGAGGGACCGACCACCGCCAGCCGCTCGCCCGGTCGTACCTGCAGGCCGACATCGCTCAGCACGTCCCGCGCGCCCGTGTAGGAGTAGCGCACCCCGCTGACCGTGATGCGGTCGTCCTCGGGCTTCCGGACCTCGGACCGCGGCTGCTCTGCCACCAGACCGACGCCCTTGATCCGGGCGAACGACGCACCGCTGCGCTGGAGTTGCTCGACCCAGGCGAGCGCACGGTCGAGGGGGTCGACCAACTGCCACATGTACAGGCTGCCGGACACGACCGCTCCCAGGCTCAGCGTCCCGTTCAGGTAGCTGAGGCCCCCCACCAGCAGGATGAGCGCCATGGGCAGGGAGTGGGCGAACTCGGTGACAGGGAACAGCACGGTCCGCAGCCGCAGGGTGCGCACGCCCGCGGCGTATGTCGTGTCGACGGCCTTGTCGATCGCACCGTTCTGCCGGAGGCGCAGCCCGAACGCCTCGACGGTCCGGGCACCGTGGGCGGTGGAGTTCAGGGCTTCGGCCACGCCGCCCGCGGCCGCCCCCTCGGCGAGGTAGGCGTCCCGCGCACGGGCGAGGTACCAGCGGCTGACCCACCACACCATCGGCAGGCCGACGAGCGAGCAGAGCCCCACGAGGGGGTCGAGGAGGAACACGGCCACGAAGATGAACAGCACCTGGACGCCGGCGATGAACACATCCGGCGCCGCGTTGCGCAGCGTGGCGGCCACCGTGCCGACGTCCAGCGAGGAGCGCGTCACCAGGTCGCCGGTGCTCACCCGGTCGACGACACGTGCCGGGAGCGCGAGCGCGCCGTCGATGACTTCCTCACGGAGCCGGGCGAGCGCGCGCTCGCCGAATCGGTGCGAGAAATAGCGTGCGTAGCGGATCAGGACCAGCTGCGCCAGGGCGAAAGCGAGGACGGCGGCCGCCACCCCGTCCACCTGCGAGACGGTTATGTCCCCGGCCTCGATCCGGGTGACGATCCGGCCCAGCAGCCAGGGGCCGGCCAGTCCCGCGAGAGAGGCGAGGCAGGTCAGGACGAGAATCCCCGCCATGGACCGGCCGTCGTCCTTCAGGAGCCGCCAGCTGGCCCGGCGTGCCGTCGCGGCATCGGCGACCGGGAGGGTCCTGGCCTCGTCGGTACGGCTCATCGGGAGTCTCCTTCTCGGGCGGGCGCCGTACTGGCCGCGGGGACGCCCTCGCTGTCACCGCGGAACACGAGCGCCGCGTATCCGGGCTGGGTGGCGAGCAGGTCGCCGTGACTGCCGGTGGCCGCCACCTTGCCGTCCACCAGGTGGACGACCTCGTCCGCATGTCCGAGCAGGAGTGGGGACGTGCCGACGACGAGGGTGGTGCGCCCTTGGCGGAACGCGCCGACCCGGGCCGCGACCGTGGCCTCGGTGTGCGCGTCCAGGGCCGAGGTGGGCTCCACGAGCACCAGTACCTCAGGATCGGCGAGCAGCGTCCGCACCAGACGGAGCCGCTGGCGCTGTCCGCCCGAGACGTTGCGGCCCTGACTGTCCAGAGGGGAGTCGAGGCCGTCGGGCATCGACGCCACGACGTCCTGTGCCACGGCGGCGTGCAGTGCCCGCTCGATCTCCTCGGGGGAGTGGCCGTCGTGAACGGACAGGGCGGTCCGCAGTGGTCCGCCGAAGAGGTAGGAGTCGTTGTCGGACACCAGGAGCCGGCTCCGCAGCGAGGCGAGCTCGATGTCGGACAGCCTCGTGCCGCCCCAGGTGGCGTCAGATTTCTGGTAGCCCGCCAGCCGGTCGACCACGGCCCGCGCATGGTCGGGCCGGGCGCTGACGAGGGCGGTCAGCCGCCCGGGCCGCAGGGTCAGCCCGGACGCCGGGTCGTGCAGCGGGGTGGGTCCGGTGGGCGCGGCCACCCGGGCGCCGTGCTGGTCGGAATCCGGCGCCAACGCCAGGATGTCGACTACGCGCCGGGCGGACACGAGGCCGCGGGGAAGGTCGTCCGCACCCTCGATGAAGAAGGAGACCGGGACCAGGAGCGCCGCCACGTACCCGTACACGGCCACCAGCTCACCGACCGTGATCGAACCCTCAGCCGCCATGCGGGCGCCGAGCCATGTCACCAGTGCCAGGAAGAGGAGCGGCAGACAGGCGCCGAGTGCCTGTACCCAGCTCGTGAGCGCGGCCACCCGGTACCCCAACGGGACCAAGGCCTGCGAGCGTTCGCGGTAGCGCCGTGCGAAGAGCGGCTTGCCGCCCATGCCGTTCAGCACGCCCAGCCCGGTCACCATGTCACCGGCGAGGGCGGTCAGTACGCCTTGCTGTTCCCGGTAGTCGCCCTCGGCGCCGTGCAGCCGTTCCAGGAGGGGGCCGACGGTCACCGCGAGGAGCGGGACGCCGAGCAGGACGACGACCGCCAGCACGGCTGAGATGGTGAACAGGAGGACGGCGGTGGCGATGTAGGCGACCGCCGCGCCGACCCCCGGGCCCGTGATGGTCAGGGTCTGTGCGATCCGGCTGATGTCGCCGGCCTGCAGGTGGGCCAGCTCGCCCGCCGAGACATGACGCGGGAGGGTGGAGCCGAGACGGGTGACATGCCGGGTGATGACCTGCACGGTCCGGTAGGCCGCGTCGACCCGTATGAAGGTCATGGTGCGGTGGCGGAGGATCCCGAGGACCGCGATGGCGGCTCCGGCCACGAGTACCGCGGCCACCCAGCCGGCCAGCGCGTCGGTGTCCCGCGCCCGCAGCCCCTCGTCGATCGTCCTGGACATGAGGTAGGGGGGCAGCATCAGGGCGCACATCCAGGTGCTGCCCCACAGGGAGCCGAGCAGGACCCGTTTGCGCTGCCGCACCGTCAGCCACCACAGGTAGCGCATCGGGCTGCGGTGATCGGGCTCCCCGGGATCGCTGTAGGGAACCCGGTGCGCACCACCGGGCAGGTCTGGTCCGTCGGTCATCTCGGTCGTCCTTGGGTTGGTTCGGATCGGCCGATACCGCTGTATCGGCACGGGCCGCGGGAGCGAGTCTGTCCGGGAGTGGCGGTCCGGCCCCGCTGCGGCGAGGACGGAGGCTGGCAAGTGCCGCCGACGGCCGGCTTGGATATGAAGGCGGCACCGTCGGCCCTCGCTGTGGGGACGACGGTGCCGGATGAGGGGCGCGGGCGATGCCTGGCGGAAGGGGCCGACCCGACAATGCGGCTCATGCAGGGCCCCGGACCGCTGGAGAGCGGTCTGACGGAGCCGAGTTCCTGCACTGCGCACAATGCGCCAGCATGCGATCCATATTCTTAGTGCGACCCGGGCTTGTCAACGCCTGATTCCTGGTGAGCGGCTGGATGGCCCTGCGCGGACGGCTGCGAGTCAGTGGCCGCGGGTCCCGGCCAAGGCGGGGGCCACCACGTCGCCCCGCTTCAGCGCGCTCTCCTCGGGCGCCTCT
Source organism: Streptomyces sp. NPDC051173 (assembly GCF_040689515.1). Classification (NCBI taxonomy): domain Bacteria; kingdom Bacillati; phylum Actinomycetota; class Actinomycetes; order Kitasatosporales; family Streptomycetaceae; genus Streptomyces; species Streptomyces sp. NPDC051173. Next base: position 7,910 of record NZ_JBFBBD010000036.1, on the reverse strand, counting down.
GCGGGATCGTGTCCGGTCAGGGACACCCGGTTGTGCTCGTCGACGAAGACGACCCGCGGCTTGAACCCACGAGCCTCTCCGTCGGACACTTGGGCGTAGGCGATGACGATGACGAGGTCTCCCGGGCTGATGAGCCGTGCTGCGGCACCGTTGATCCCGACGAGCCCGGAGTCCCGTGGCCCTTCGATGACATAAGTGGACAACCGAGCACCGTTGTTGATGTCGACGATGTCGACCTTCTCACCCGGCACCAGGTCGGCCTCTTCCATAAGATCGGCGCTGATGGTCAGGGACCCCACGTAGTGGAGGTCGGCCTGTGTGACCGTGGCCCGGTGAATCTTGGACTTCATCATGGTGCGGTACATGCTGGTCAACCCTCGAATCTTAATGGGGATGAACGGGCCATCGCGCTCGAAGGCGACGGCGCCGAAGACGCGGCGAGCCCCTTAACGGGTACTTGCGGGGCGGGTCGCTGGGCGGAATGGTGCCCCCCTGGCCGGGCGGCGTCCTGCCCGCGGATTCCCGGATCGGAGTGCGACTCGGGATTCGGCCAAGGGCAAGAAGACGCAGTGGACGGCGGTTGGCCCACGGAGGTTGACTATAACCGGCCGTGGGACGGTGCCCGCTCGGCTGCAGCGGCCCGATCGGCACGACCCCCCTTGACAGGGCCGCGGGCGGCCTAAGAGCATGCACGTCAATGTGGACCTGCTGTGCCGTCATTTAGTGGTGCGCGGTGTAGGCGCCCCGCGCCTGCCGTCTCCGTACCGCTTCAAGCCTCCTGCTGCGGCCACGGCCGTCCCAAGTCCCCTTCTTCAGCCGGGGATTCTCACAGATGTCGGAAACTCTCCGAAGATCAGAAAGTGCCTCTGTGTCCAAGCTGTCTCTTGTCTGTGTCCCCTTCGCGGGCGCCGGTGCCTCCTACTACCGTTCGTGGCGCTCTCACGCGGCTCCCGACATCGAGTTGGTGCCGGTACAACTCCCTGGGCGTGAGCGGCTGATTGAGCAGGATCCGGTGCGGACCATCCGTGAGGCGGTGGCCACCGTCGTGCCCCGACTGCTGTCGAGTATTGAGGGGACCCGGGTGGCGCTCTTCGGACACAGCAGCGGCGGCGTCCTGGCCCTGGCGCTGGCCCAGGAGCTCGCGACGCGCACCGACGTCGAGGTGGTCAGGCTCTTCGTGAGCGGAGCGCCGGGACCCGGCCTGCGCCGGGCCCGGCACGCGACGGGCCTGCCGGACGAGGCGTTCATCGAGCGCGTCGAGGAGTTCGCGGGATACCGCCATCCGGCTCTGGATAACCCCGAGATGCGCGAGCTGATCCTGCCCGCGCTCCGCGCCGATGTGGAGATGTACGAGGAATTCCTCCACGATCCGGCGGTCAAGCTCCCCGTGCCGATCACCTCGCTACGCGGCCAGGACGACGACAACGTGACCCTCGATGAGGCGCAGGACTGGCGGCACGTGACTAGCTGCGGCTTCGATTTCGTGGAGATGGAAGGCGGACACATGTACCTGAACCAGTCGGCGTCCGAAGTACTGCGGGTCGTCCGGCAGGCCACCGCCATCGCGGCCTAACGAGTTGGTGCGTGATAGCGGGTGAGGCGGGGGCCTTGGTCGGGTGGTGATGGTGCGGTCGGGTACGAGGGTTGCGATGGCTTGGTAGGTGCCGGGGAGGCGGTCTCGGCGGTAGGTGAAGCGCTGAAGCTGTTTCCAGCGTTTGTGGGCGGCGAGGGCGTGTTCGACGGTGTTCCGCCAGGAGGAGTGCTCGTGCCGCTGGCGTTCGTTGCGCTCGAGGAGGGGCAGTGTCGCGCCTGGGCGTAGCTTGCGCGGCTGGGTCAGTGCCTTGCCTTGATGGTCCTTGCTCAGTCCGAGGTAGCCGTCGTCGACAGGCACGTACACCTGGTCGAAGCATCTGCCGATGCCTGCGGTACGGGCTGCGGTCGCGTCATGCATACGCCCAGGTCGTAGGGCATCGACCCACAGGGTGCGGCCTTCGCCGTCGGCGAAGACAGTGGCCTTCATAGGGCGTTGTCAACTTATCCGGGGCTTGCCCGGTTGAGGACGTGCCGGGTCGTGGTGGGGCCGGGTGCGGGCCTTGAGCTCAGGTCACGGTGGACAGGCCGGAGACTTCGTTCCAGACGTTGAAGCGTTCGTTCATCGTGGTGCGGTACTGGCTGGCGGTGAGGCGATGGCGGCCGGGTCGGAAGTGGGGTGATATCGCGCTGAACGCGGACAAGAAGCGTTGTGCCCCACCCGGGGAGCGGAAGCCTTTCATGGCGCGTTCGCGTTGCCGGGGCGGTTGGTGGGAGTTCTCCGCCCGGTTGTTCAGGTACTTCGACTGCCGGTGCTCGGCCGAGGCCATCAACTCCCGGTGGGCGACACCGTAGGAGCGGAGCTTGTCGGTGACCAGCACCCGAGGTACCCGGCACTGCTTCTTCATCAGTTTGGCCATGAACCGCTTTGCCGCCTTGGCATCCCGGCGTGACTGGACCAGGATGTCCAGCACGTTCCCGTCCTGGTCAACGGCCCGCCACAGGTACCGCCACTCGCCGTTGATCTTGGTGTAGACCTCGTCCAGGTGCCACTTGTCCCCGGCCTGCGGCCGACGACGCCGCAGCCGACGGGCGTACTCGGGACCGAACTTCGCACACCACTGCCGGATCGTCTCGTGGGAGACGACCACGCCCCGGGCGAGCATCAGCTCCTCGACCTCGCGGTAGCTGAGCGGGAATCGGTGGTAGAGCCACACGCAGTGGGCGATGATCTCCGCCGGATAGCGGAACCCCTTGTACGACGGCACCTCAGCCTCCACCACAGCCCCCCTCCGGCCATCCCACTATCAACCCGATGATCATCCCACGCAGACCCTCAGCCAAGTTGACAGTGCCATCGGCAACGACGGCGGAGGGATCCGGAGGCGGGGCAATGCGGGAGCTGCAGTATCTGTCCATGGCCAAGCTCGACGATTTTTACGAGCGGCCGCGACGAAGGTTCACGAACCGCGCCGTTGAGGCAGAAGCCAGCGTGATGGGCTCGGGTGGTCGCGTCGCCGTGGGGGAGAGTGCGGCCGCAGAGCGCACCTCTGGCGAACGCCTGGAGCGCGTCCTGGAGCATCTGGAGGAACAGTGCTGGGCGCGCTCATGGGAGCCCGCGGCATGCGGACACCTCGGCGTCGATGCCTGGCTGGAGTTCCGCGGCCCGTTCCGCTACGGCGCCGCAGTCAGCGACGTTGGATTCCACGACCGGGGCGTCTTCACCTATGCCTCTTTGGAGGAGGGCTACTGCCCGCACCGCGCGGCTGAGTTCTGCCCCAACATCGAGCTGCTGCTGTGCGGCTCAAGACAGCATGTACGGGACCACCGTGATCACCCGCCGACCAGGATGGGATCCGGCTCGGACTGGCTGCACACCATGGCAGCTGACCTGGTCCAGCGCGAGGCCCACGGCGATGCAACAGCACCAGGGACGCTGGCCTCCACCAGGCTGGCTGACCAGGAATTCGCGGCCAGGTCCGCCTTCTCCATGATCTCGCACTACTACCGGACTCCTGGGTATCTGCGCGGGCATGCCCGCGTGCTGTGCAACTTCCCGCCGGAGCGGCTGCGGCACCGGATGATCGTGGCAACTCCTTTGTACGTGGAGGCTGGGGTGCAGCCGCCTCCGTCGACCACGCCGCTTTCTGGAGCCGGGCGGACTGCACGCCACCGGAGCTGGTGGCGATCACCACGCTGAGCCGGAGTGCGGAGAGCTCACAAGCAGTGTGAAGACTAGAGGGATGGTGCCTCACAGTGCCTCGACCCATTCGCAGGCCTCGTCTGCCGGCTCGGGCGAGACCGGCGTGGTGGAGGGCTGGGCGGGTGCGGGTGCGGGGAGCGGGGGTTCGGGAACGGCCGCGGCGTGGGGGATGACGCCCGCGCAGCCGCGGCAGACATCTGCCAGATGCCAGGTGCGTCCGTTGTCGCTGCAGATCAGCAGCAGCCGCAGCGGGCCAGAGCAGGGTGTGGGATGACGGTGCCAGACGCAGCCGTGCTCGCGGCACTGGCAGATCCGCAGGTGCGGGGGCAGCGGCGCCGCGGCGAGATGGCCGGCGAGGTGACGCCGCGCCTGATGCATCAACGGGACGCCCGGCTGCACGGTGAAGGAGTGGCAGGCGCTGCAGGTGACGGCGCCCGCTGGGGCCTTCACGGAGCCGAAGCCGTCCTACGGCTCCGCGCCCTCGTCGCCAACGGCGACCTCGACTCCTACTGGCGCCGCCCGCGAGCACGAGCGCCTCTACCCCGCGACCGGCCAGCAGGAGTACGACCTCATGGCTTGATCCGTGACTTGTCCGAAGACATGGAAATACCCGGCAGAGTTGACGTCCAAGGTGTCCTCGGGTCTCCTGCTGGGATGTCTGATCTTCGTATTCAGCGGCCGGACGGCGACGCCATGCTCAAAGACTGGCAGTACGCCCACAACGTGATCATTCCTACCCATTCGCTGTCCCTGGATGAGGTACGGGAACGTGCCAGGCGAAACCATCTGGAGATTGCGTATCTCGATGGCGATCTCGTGGGCTGCAGCACGGTGCGCCCGCCGACGGACGAAACACTGACGGCCACAGTCATCGCCCGCGTGCTCGACGCACACCGCAGGCAGGGGTTCGGCGAGGAACTCTATGAGCGGGGGCTCCACCGGGCCCGGGAACTTGGGGCCAAGGTGATCGAGACCGTCGTTCTGTCCTCCAACGAGGACGGACTCCGGTTTGCGCTGAAGCACGGCTTCGTCGAGACCGAGCGATACCTGCTACCTGGCGACACGATCCCCTGGATCGACTTGCGACTCTGCTGAATGGAACAGACCCGGCGCGAGTTCACCACCCAAGCCGCACCTTCCCTTCAGAAGAGCCGGCACCCAAAACCGTTCGAGCGGCCCACCGGGTGCGGGAGGATGAAGGCCACGTCCATTCCGACATCCGTCCCCGCCTGCTCAAGGATCCTCTGCCGCGATGCCCGCCAGCCCCGCTGATTCCTCCGCCGCCAAACCCCCTGTGGATCGCCGCGTGCCGCGTCCGGATCAGAATGCGGCCATCGAGGCGGCGGTCCGGCACCTGAAGAGGCCGGGGTCGCGGGGGCATATCGTCTCGGCGTGTGGGACGGGTAAGACGCTGATCGCGCTGCGCACCGCCGAAGCCCTCGATATCAACCATCTGCTGGTTGCGGTGCCATCGCGGGACTTGATTGGCCAGTGGGCGGCAGCGGCCCGCGCGGACGAGCGGCGTGAGGCGTTGATGGCCGTCTCCTCGCTCGACGCCGACAGACATCCGCTGCTCGCCGCCGCAGGCGCGCTGAGCACAGGGTCGGGGGAGTACCTGGCGTACTGGCTGGCTCAGCGCACCAAGCGGCGCGAGAAGGCGATCGTGTTCGTCACGTTCGACTCCCTGGCACGGATCGCAGAAGCCCAGCACTCGGTTTTCACCGCCCCGGTCTTCGACTTGCTGGTGGTGGATGAGGCGCATCGAACAGCCGGGAGCTGGGGCAAGGAGTGGACGATGATCCACGACAACCAGCGCGTCCCGGCTGAGCGGCGTCTGTACCTGACCGCGACCCCCTACGAGTGGGAAGCCCCGCGCCTGACCGAAGCCCCAGACACCCGTCCGCAACCCAAACGCACCGCAGCGACCGCCCCCGCCTGGGAGGCGCCTTCACTGATCGCGTCGATGGACGACCCGAAGGTGTTCGGCCCGCGCCTGCACACCTACTCCCACGCCGACGCGATCGACGACGGAGTCCTCGCGGACTACCAGCTCCTGATCCCCACGATCACCGACACCGACCTACGCACCCTCCTCACCGACCAGGACGTCCAGACCGGATTCGGCCCCACAGCCCGCCGTACGAGTGCGCTGCACTTGGCCGTCCTCAAGGCCATGCGTGAGCACGACCTGCACCATGTGATCGTCTACTTCCAGCAGATCGCGGACGCCGCCGATTTCGCCCGCCAGCTCCCCCACACCCTGCGCACCCTCCCCGCAGCCCAACGCCCGGACTGGACCGAGGACTTGAGTGTGCAGTCGATCAACGGCACCCACACCCCTGCCCAACGCCACCACATCCTCACCCGCTTCGCCGCAGCCGACCGAGCCGTACTTACCAACGCCCAGGTCCTGGGCGAGGGCGTCGATCTGCCGGCCGTGGACGCCATCGTGTTCGCGGACCGCACCGCGAGCGTGCGCCGCATCGTCCAGGCTCTGGGCCGCGCCCTGCGCAAACCGCCTACCGTCGCCACGAAGACGGCGAGCCTGGTCATCCCCGCCTACACCCCGCCCAACTCTGACCCCACCGACCTCCTCGACACCCCCTACGAAGCCCTCTGGCTCATCACCGCAGCTCTGCGCCACCACGACCAGACCATCGCCGCCCGCGCCCCACGCAAGAACACCAAGCACCGCCTGGACCGCGATACCCACCAACTACTCGCGCGCCGCTTCCGCTTCGACTTCACCCTCGACCCCGGCCACATCGCCCGCGCCATGGACCTCATCGCCTGGCCCTCAACAAGCGCGGTCCCCTCCAAACCCCGCCGCGCAGGACTCGCGGCCGCCGTCCGCTACCACGCTGAACACGGCCACCTCCGCGTCCCCACCGACTACACCGACGCCTACGGCTACCGCCTCGGCCAGTTCATCGACACCCAGCGCACCGCCTACCACCAACACACCCTCACCCAAGACTGGATCACCGAACTCGAAGACCTCGACATGATCTGGGACGACCACGAAGCCGCCTGGGCCAGCCACATGGCCACCATCGAAGCCTTCCACACCATCCACGGCCACCTCGCCATCCCCACCACCACCCCCGGCGGCCCCTTCCTCGTCAACCAACGCGCCCTCGCCCGCCAAGACCGCCTCCACCCCGACCGCCACACCCAGCTCACCGCCCTCGACCCCACCTGGCAGCTCCCGTACGGCCCCGACTGGCACCGCAAATACCACCTGCTGCGCCACCACATCGAAGCCGGACACGACCCCGCCCTGCTGCGCCGGGACACAGCGATCGACGGCGTGAAGGCCGGCGCCTGGCTGCACCGCCAGTTCACCACCTGGGGCCAACTCGAGGACGGCCAGCGGACCCTCCTCACCCGTCTTGGCCTGACCCCCGGTCACATTCCGCTCCCCGCGCCCAAGAAGCCCACCACCTCCACCGGCCCGCGCCACCGCCGCTCCTTCGAACAGAACGCCACCCTGCTGCGCGCCTTCGTGGAACGTCATGGCCGTCCGCCCGGTGCCCGGGAGTGGATCGAGGCCGACGGCGAGCGCGTCATGATCGGCCCGTGGCTGTGCAAGGCGCGCACACGGCACAAGGCTGGTCAACTTCCGCAAGAACAAGGGACGTTGATGCAGGAGATCCTTCCGGGGGACTGGTCGGAACCCCGCCGCACCCATGAACAGGACTCCGGCGATCTCCCGGAGAACCTATAGTTTTTCTGCTTCCTGAAGAGACGCGAAGCGCCCCGAGCCGCTAGGATGGAGACATAGCGGAGCCTCGTGCCACCACGAGAAAGCAGCTCGTCACAGCGACAAGCCCGCTGGCACAGAGCCGGAATCTCAGCGAGCACACGGCCCGAGAAAACCTACAGACCGCCAGCACCCTGCTGTAGCTGCGTTTTCAGGGATTCGCGGAGCGGATCCCGCCAGGCCGGATCGCGGAGCGATCCGAGCCGCGGCCGACGGAGTCGGCTGCACCGGCCACGGAGTGGCCGACTAGCCGCGCGGAGCGCGGCATTCCTTCCGCCGCGTAGCGGCGGCGCGGCGTGTCTGCGGAGCAGACCGCGCGCTCGGCGACCCCGAAGCCGTCGGAGAAGCCCACGCCCAAACCCGAACCCGAGAAGCCGGCCGTCCAGCCCGACCCCACGCTCGACCTCGTCGGCC
>NZ_JBFBBD010000035.1:0-68604 GCF_040689515.1 Streptomyces sp. NPDC051173 | reverse complement strand
AGGCCGAGCGGCAGCAGCACCGAGACGCCCGGGCTCCAGCCGGTCAGCTCCAGAGTCCAGTCGCCGGTCGCGGTGCCGAGCGCGAAGGTGACCAGAACGGTCAGCCAGTAGAACGACTCCCGCGAGAGCGTGGTGACCGAGTGGATCGACAGCGTGCGCTCACGTGCCCACCACACACCGAAGACCACCGCGAGCAGCACCGAGAAGACGGCGGAACTGATCCACAGCGGCACGTTCAGCTGGTCGGTCAGGATGTCGGTGTACAAGGTGCCCGTGACGCTGACAACGACCACGGTCAGCCAGTAGGGGAACGGTACGTACCGCTTCAGCCGCAGCTGGACGGCCAGGACCACCACCAGGACCGCGGTGAAGATCCAGGCCGTGTTCACCAGGCCGACGCCCAGCCGGGTGTTGATCCAGTCGGCGAAGCTCTCACCGACCGTCGTGCACAGGACCTTGATCACCCAGAACCAGATGGTGACCTCGGGGACCCTGTTGAGCATGAGCCGCCCGCTGCGCGTGCGTGCTTCGATTGTCGTTGTCATGCAGGGAGGTTTACGCGGGAAACCTGCACGCAACCTGACTACGTGGCCGCACGCGCGGCCGGGAGCGTCACCTCGACGTGACCGCGGCCGTCCGCGATCGCGCGGACCTCCACACCGGCCGAGGCGGCGATGCGCCGGACCACCGGCAGCCCCAACCCGTATCCGCCGCCGCCGGTCACACCCGCTTCAAAGACCCGGTCGACCTCCGCGGGATCGAACCCGGGGCCGTCGTCCAGGACATCGACCACGATCGCCTCGCCCTGGATGCGCGCGGTGATCCACACACGCGACCGCGCATGCCGCAGGCCGTTGTCCAGCAGGGGCGACAGCAGCGACACGGCGACGTCGGCCGCCACGGCGACCTCGACCTTCGTGGGAAAGGCGACCTCGACCGCGCGGCGGAGCGCAGATCGCACCGGGTCCCAGCGTCTCTCCGTGCGCGCGCGGCACGCAGAATCGTCGTGATCGCCACATCGAGGCGGTCGACCTCGCGCAGCACCGCCTCCGGCGCCACCGACTCGCCGGACAGCTGGGCCAGCTGCGCCTCGCCCCGCAGGACCGTGAGCGGTGTCCGCAGCTCGTGGGCGATCTCATCGGTGAGCCGGCGCTCGTCCGCCAGTGCGTTGTCGACGCGCTCCAGGAGGTGGTCCAGGGTCCGACCCAGTTCCCCGAACTCGTCACGGGGGACTCCGAGGTTGAAGCGGCGCCCGGGTTCGTGATGGCCCCAGTCGTCGGCGAGGGCGGCCATCTCCCGCACGACCCGCAGCGCCCGGCGCACCACGAGGTGCGCGACACCGCCGGCGAGGAGGATGGTGAGGCCGCCCAGTACCAGCGACGAGGCCAGGCTGCGCCGCTCAGATGTCTCGTAGGACGTGAGGTCCACCCGGACGATCACCATGACGTGGTGGCCGTCGATCGGGACCTGCTGCGCGTACAGAAGGTAGTTGTCAACGGTGGCGGTCTGCGATCGCCGTGAGCCTGCCAGCGTTTCGACGCGCTCGACCACGCTTGCCGGCACGTTCCCGTCGATCAGACGGCCGTCGGCATACACCCAGGCGACCTCGTCCAGCGCCTCGCTGCTGTTCTCCGTCAGTACGACACGGCCGCCCACGGCGGTGACGTTCGCCGCGACCGCCTCGGCACGGGTCCGCGCCAGATCGTGCGCGTCGGCGTCCGTCACCCGGCTCAGCAGCACGTGCGAGACCACGACCAGTATCGCGACCACGGCGGTGGCGATCAGCACGGTGAGCGCGACGACCCTCCTGCGGAACCCCGTCACTGCCATCGGTAGCCCACTCCGCGGACGGTCGCCAGACGCTCGGCCACACCCAGCGGACCGAGCTTGGCCCGCAGTCGGCGCACGAAGGAGTCGAGGGTGTTGTCGCTGACCTGCGCTCCGTGCGGCCAGCCGGCGGCGATGAGGGCGTGGCGGCGTACCGCGTCGCCCTGCGAGGCGATCAGGCGGCCCAGCAGCCGGAACTCGGTCGGGGTCAGGCTCCTGCTCACCGAGTCGTAGGTCACCACGTGCTTCGTCGGATCGAGGACGACCTCGCGCGGTGCGGGCGCCACGGTGGTCCGGCGCAGCAGCGCGCGGACGCGGACCAGCAGTTTCGGGATGTCGAAGGGTTTGGTCATGTAGTCGTCGGCGCCGGCCTCGAAGCCGCCCACCTTGTGATGCAGGCCGTCCAAGGCGGTGAGCATCAACACCGGCGCGTCGACGCCGCGAGCCCGGAGGGCCAGGCAGACGTCGCGGCCGTCGGCGTCCGGGAGCCCGAGATCCAGGACGACCAGATGGGGGGCCGGTGCGAGCTGCCGCAGCAGGCTGTCGGCCGTGGCGGCGACGGAGACGGTGTGGCCGTCGTGCTCCAGGGCACGCTTGAGGATGCCGCGGACCGCCGCGTCGTCTTCGCACACCATGATGAAAGCCACGTGCCGACCTTAGATACTCCCCTGCCAGTTCTCCATCTGCCCTGATCAGCCGCCTGACGGTCGGGAGCAGGCCACTGGTGCCGCACGTCCCTGCCCTGCCATGAATCGACGGCCGACACCTGTTGTCCGCTTGCGCGACCACCCAGGCGGAATGGGGCCACAACTCCCAAGAGTTTTCCTGCGCTTGGGCAAGCGGCCCCCATGGGCGGGTAAGAAAAACCGCTGGTCACCTCATGTTCACCCCGCGGCTCTACCCGCATAGACGGACGCAGTGGTGTCATGCCCACTACAGCCCGGATCGGCCGGGCCAGAACGTGGAGCCCCCCATGCGACCTTCGTACCGACTCGCCGCCGCCGCGGCGTCCCTGGCGCTCGGCGCCACCGGACTCCTCACCACCGGCACCGCGCACGCCGCCGCGCACGCCGCCGCACACCCCGCCGCGCACCCCGCCGGGGCCTCGTGCAGCCTGTCCCGGCTGCCGCTGCCCGATCCCACCTGTCAGCCCGGCGCCTACAACCCGGACGTTACGCAGGCGACGATCGGCTCGACGATATGCGTGTCGGGATGGACGAAGACCGTGCGGCCGCCCGTCTCGTACACCACGCCGCTGAAGATCCGTCAGATCGGTGAGTACGGCTACAGCGACACGAACACCGCGGACTACGAGGAGGACCACCTGGTTCCCCTCGAACTCGGCGGCGCCCCCAGGGACCCCAAGAACCTCTGGCCCGAGCCGCGTTACGGCAACGAGCCGGCCCAGAGCAAGGACTCCGTGGAGAACCGGCTCAAGACCGCGGTCTGCGGCGGCGAGGTCACGCTCGACGCGGCGCGCGGCGCGATCGCCACGGACTGGACCACGGCGCTGTCGAAGCTGGGCCTCGGATAACCGTCGTCCGGGCGCGCTCCCTCTCCGGCTGAGGAGAGGGAGTGGTCCGTGCGGCTCAGAACTCGATTTCGAGGTCGATGTTTCCCCGGACCCTGATCTTCTTCCGTGCCGGGTCGGGGAGTTGCCTGCCGTCGTCCCTCTTCTTCTTGATGAAAAATTTGCCGTTGGCCTTGCCCCACTGGCTCGCCTTGAACTGGGGGATCTCGTACTTGTCGATCGTGTCGGTCTCCAGGCCCCGGATGGCGGTGATCGCGTCGTTCTTGCTGCGGCTCTTCAGATAGGTGTCGATGTTCCCGTCGAGAGCCTTCAGCCGGTTGAACCGGTCCTTCGTGATGATCGGTTCACAGTCGGATTCAAAACTTTCCTTCGGGTCGTCGCTCCGGTTGTCCCCGTCAGGACCGGCGAATGTGTTTCCCGGGGGCGTGCCGTAGATCAGCATGAAGTTGTCCCATGACGCCCCGTCCCCGGGCACCAGCTTGCCCGGCTCGTGTGCGTAGGTGGGGAGTTTCTTGAGCAGCGCGATGAGGTGTTCGCCGTCCTCGGGTCTCAAGGTCGTGCGGTAATCGGGGAACCTGTTGACCATGCGGTCGGTCATCCTCTTGATCTCGGCGATGTGATCCGGATGCTCGATCAGTTCGTTCCAGAAGGCGGCCAGCTTGTTGTACGGAACGACGTGGTGGTACACGAGAGGCACATTGTCATGATCCCCGAGGGTCGGATAGGGAGGAGTCCGCGCGCCCTTCCTCATGGACAGATTGTGCTCTTCCTTCTTGACCCGGATCATGTTCTTCTCCTTCGGCTCTTCGCCATGGGCGGTGCAAAGATGTGCAGTGACCCACTGCCGCAGGAAGCGATCCAGGGGCCGGTCCTGCTGATTTCTCCGTTCTGTACGGTGACTCGGTAGCGGAATCGGGCCGGGAAATCCGGGGTGTCGGGGAAGACGATCCAGCGGCGGGCCCGGTGGTCCTCGTCGCCCTGCCACCGGAATTCGGCCGCGTGCGTGCCGTCAGGTTCTCCCGACGGATTCAGCGCCTCGAGGCGGACCCGCACCGTCTCGTTCCTTCCGGCCTTCCGGTGGAGGCGGATGGGGTGGACGTCGAGATGCCGCACCATGGTGACCGACACGTCGATGGCGACGTCGTTGAACAGTGCGCCATGGGGGCCGGGGTCGATGTCGATCTCCTCCGCGTCGTTCTGCACGACGCAGAGTTCACCGCTCGCCTCCGCCCCGGGCCGCAGTTGCACCCGGCGTTTGACGAAGGTCCGGTCCGGGGCCCAGCCCGGCGGTGGGTCGGCGATCTCGTCCTTGGACTTCTGGGTGGTGCGGTAGACCCACGGCCCGGGCCCGGGTTCTCCGTCGGCGCCCGACGGGCGGGGGAACACCCGGCCCTCCCAGAGGATCTTTCCGGTGGTGTCCGGATAGCCGCAGCAGACCGAGACGGAGGCGACGGCCGGGTTGTCGTGGGCGATGACCGGCCGGAAGACCCGTTGCAGGGTGTGGGCCGTGTCGTCGGGATAGTGGGTGAAGAAGTACGTCGCGGCGTCGGCGCGAATCTCCTCGAACTCCGGGGAGAAGCGGGTCGGGACGCTGATCGGCCGGAGATAGCGGAACGCGCCTTCGGTGACCCCGTTCAGCTCCGGGTCGGGCGGATCGACCGGCGCGACCCGCCAGCTGGTGCCCCAGGGGTTCGGCGGTCCGTCCGCGTCGGTGGCCAGGGCCGTGGGCGCGTGCCCCGCCCCCTCCAGCACGGCGGCACGGGCGAGTTCGAGGAACCGGCCGTCCGTGCAGCCGGTGTGCCGGAGCAGGTTCTGAACAAATCTGCTGTCGTCCGGCACGGTGTGGTCGGGGACGCAGTCGACAGCGAGATCTCCGGCCGTACGCGCTCGGTCCAGGGCGCTTCTGATCCGGTCGAGGGTGATGTCCCGGTCGGTACCCCTGGTTTCCTTGAGGAGCTCCGCGCGGACCGCGGGCCAGTTCCCGCGCAGCGTGAAACTGCTCGTGGGGGCGACGAATTCAATGCCGAGAGTGCGGTTCACCGTGAGGGGTTCGGCGTTCTCCACGACTGCCCGGTGGAACAGCTCCGTGTAGTGCTTTCCCATCAGCGTGGTGTACGTACGGCGGTCCCGTACGGTGATCGGCCCGGTGGTGGCGCCCTGCTTCTCGCAGTACCAGGGATCGGCGCCGGTCAACCGGCGGACGACATGCGCGGAATTCACCCCGGTGCCGGAGAGCGTGGTGTGGGTGTAATGGAAGGTCAGTGGAATATAGGCCTCCGACCACCAGGACGCCGTACCCCAATAAGGGTCCGATATCGTGGAGTCCATATAGAGCTTGTGGGTGGCGTTGTTGATGACATTCTCCGGGACGTCGGCGACGAGAGTGAACCGCACCATCCCGCAGACGTCCTCCTGCGCTCTGCCGCCCAGCCGGGTGTAACGGGAGAAGGAGAAGTCGTACGGGCGCGCCCCGGTGCCTTCCTTCCGGGCCAGGTACAGCCGGTCGAGCATCCAGTAGAAGGTGGACGCCTGGCAGCCCGAGGTCCGTGTCGAATTCAGTACGTCGGGGTAGAAGACGAAGCGGTAGCCGTCGGTCTCGACCGTGCGTGAGCCGTCGATCTCGGTCGGCCCGCCCTGCCACTCCGGCACCTAATCCGGGTCCTTGAACCTGAATGTCACGCCCTGGGCGTTCTTCCTGGGGATGACGGCCGGCAGCGTCGCCGCATTGGTGAACTTGTAGGCGGTCTCCCACTCCGAGCCCTCTTCGACATCGGTGACCTTCATCTTGTAGCGGTACCGCTTCCCGGTGACGGGGGCCGGGCACACGACCCATCTGCGCAGGGTGTGAATGTTCGCGGGCTCGCAGAGGAAGGTCGCGGGATCCCGGCCGACCGGCCGGTCGGCCTTGTCCACCGGTTCCACGGTGAGTTCGGCGAACTGGTCGGCGGTGAGCCTGCCCATGAACCGGGCGGTGATCGACATCAGCTTGTTGGACTCGGCCCTGACCTCGACGTCCTGATTGAGGGGGGTGCCGTTCTCGCCCGGGTCGATCCTGAGTTCCGACTGCCCGCTGTCCAGCTGGGTGATGACGAACTGGTCGTTCGGGTCGGGCTCCTCGAAATGGATCACCCGCTTGACGAAGCTCCGGTCCGGCTCCCAGCCCGCGGGAGGGTCGACGACCTCGTCCTTGCCCTTCTGGACGGTGCGGTAGACCCAGTGCTCCAGCGTCTCGTTCGGGGCAGGGCGGGTGAACACATGGGAATCCCATAGGAGTTCACCCTTGACATTCGGATAGCCGATCTGCACGGACATGCTGTTGTAGACGCCGGTGTTCCAGGCCGCGATCGGGATGCACACCCGGGCCAGCTTCTTCGGCCAGTCGTCCAGATAGACGATGGGGAAGTACTTCTTCTCCGCCTCGGCCCCACCGGTCGCCATCTCCTGGAGCATGCCGTCCAGCGAGCTGGAGATCACATGCTGCTGGAAATGGGAGAACTGGGTCTCCTCCTGATAGCTCAGCGTGAGCGTGGTCTCCTCGTACCCGCCCTTGAGCGCCAGGGAAAAGCCCCAGGGGCTGGCTCCCGACCCGGAGGAGGAGGCTTCCGCGGCCGACTCCTTCACGGGAGCCGGCTCGAAGATGACGCGCTGCGCCTCCTGCATGAACTTGTCGAGCAACAGGTCGGATTTCTCCCTGAGATAGTTGTCGATCGTCTCCGACCCCGGGAAGTTGCCGGCCGGAGTGATCTCGACCTTGATGTCGCCTGTTTTCCGGAGTTCGTCGAACCGCAGCTTGATGTCGGCCGTCGCCCAGAAGCCATGTGCGTTGGCGTGTGCGGAGAAGTGTCTGTAGATGCTCTTCCATGCTCCCGTGATCTTCAGCTTGACCTTGGGTGTCCACATCTGGAGCTGCATGACGGAACTGGCGAAGATCGGGCTCGTCGTCGTCCCCTTGAACCCCTGATGGAGGATCTGCGCGGGATAGCTGCCGACCATCGCGGAGAAGGCGTGCTCGGCGGCGGGGTCGATCGAGCCCGCTCCGGCGCCTTGGAGAACCCAGTACCAGTTGCCGATGTCACCGTCCCGCTGGGGCGTGCCCTTCACCAGTCTGGTGCGGTTCTTCTTTCCCAGATACCCGGAGGCGCGCAGCTTGAGGGCGCCGCTCTTCTGCTTCTCGTAGTACTTGTAACCCTCCGCTGTGAGTGTGGTGTTGGAGATCGAGGTGGTGTTGGACATCAGGAGTACGGGCGTGAAGATGGGCGTGATTCCCTTGTGGTCCCAGAGCCCATGGGAGTGGCCCTTGGTCGCCTCGGTGACCTTCTGCTGGGCCTCGGTCATCGCCGCCACGGGGATTCTTCCGGTGGTGGTGAGGCTGAGCAGACCGCCCACACTCTCCTTCGACGCCTCCTTCTTCCCCTTGTCGCTCGCCACCCCGCCCACGAAGCGCAGCAGGCTGAACTTGAAGTCGCCGGTCTCGCCGTCGCGCCGTGCGATGGACAGTTGGCTGGGTACCCAGTAGAAGACCGGACTCTTGCCTTCCTTGATCAGGTCGTAGTTGTTCGCATCCGGATAGAAGCTGACGCTGTAGCCCTGGGCGGTCATGGTCTGAATTCCGCCGGCCATCGTGGGACCGATCGGGTCCGTCATGGGGGAAGCACCTCATACCTGTCATACGACGGTTCACAGGAACATCCGAAACGGCACGCCACGGCGCGCGCGAGGGAGCGGCAGGCGAGAGGCCCGCGGGCTTTCGGGCGAGGCCGGACAGGAAGATCGTGACAAGGGTGAGTGGCGACCGCAACTTGAGGGCGGCGCGTAAATGCCGCCGAAAAGGCGGGGTGGTGAGCGTTGGCGTCCTTTCGCGGAATTCGCTTCACTGCAGCCGCAGGGGGCCGTCCGGATCGGGCGTCCGGCGGCGGGCGGCGCGTGCGATGTCCTCGCCGGTGACCGTTCCGACCAGGCGCCCGCCGTCCACGACGAGGATCGCCAGCCGCGCCGACGGCGTCGCCCGCTCCAGCACCCCCACCAGGTCGTCCCCCGGTGCCGCGACGGTGCACTGCCCGAGCGGAACGGCCACGTCACGTACGCGGACCTCGCCCCGCTGCGACGCCGGGACCATCGCCAGCCGCAGCCGCTCGGCGAGACCGCTCGGACGGCCCTCGAAGTCGAACAGCGGGACCGCACGGCGGTCCGTCCTCGCCATGACCTCCGTGAGGAACTGGTCCACCGTGTGCCAGTCGGGCCCGGCGAGCGGCTCCGGCGTCATGACGTCGGCGACCCGTACGCCCTCCAGCGCGGCCACGAGTACGGCCTGCCGGATCTCCGCCCCGGCCGAGAGGGTCACGAAGCCGCCGACGAGCATCAGCCACAGCCCCGCACCCGTCCCGTGCACGACCTCGAACCAGCCGCCCACGACCATCAGGAACCCCGCCGCCTGGCCGCAGCGCCCTGCCACGCGCTGCGCCCGGCCCCGGTCGCCGCCGCGCCACCACAGCGCCGCCTGCAGTATCCGCCCGCCGTCCAAGGGCGTCGCCGGGAGCAGGTTGAACGCCCCCAGCAGCAGATTGGCCCACCCGGCCCAGACCAGCACGGCCGACGTCAGCGCCCAGTGCAGGGCGTGCCCGGCGCCGAAGCCCGCGGCCAGCACGATCCCGCCCACGACCAGGCTGGTCAGCGGCCCGGCCGCCGACACGGCGAGCTGTACGCGGGGCGTGGCCGCGCGCCCCAGCCGGGTGACCCCGCCCAGCCCCCAGACCGTGATGTCCTCGACCTTGATCCCGGCCCGCCGGGCGGTCACCGCGTGCGCCGACTCGTGCAGCAGCAGGCTCGCCGTCAGCAGCACGGCACCGGCCAGCCCGGCCGCGTCGTACACGCCCGGGGACCGTCCCGGAACCCACGCGGGCAGCGTCCCGCCGGCGAGTCCCATGCCGAGGAAGACGATCAGTACGGGCGCGCTCCAGTGAATCCGCAGCGGTACGCCGAAGATCTTGCCCAGTGGTAGAGAGCCGCCCATGTGCCCGTCCCGTCACCCGGGTCGCCACCGCGGTGGCGAGCTGCTCCAATTATCCGCCCGCGCGGTGCGGGTTTGCGCTTCGCGCAGGTGGAATTCTGGGCTTCAGCGGCTGAGGGTTCCGGTTTTTATGTGGGATATGAGGGGGCGGAGTCTGTGGGGGGTGGTGGTGAGGATTGTGCCGGGGGTGTCGCTCTCGTGAAGGTGGATCGCGCCGTCGCGGCCGATGGCAAGGTGCACGCAGGAGGATCCGTACTCGCTGTACGAGGACTTCTGCCAGTTGAGGACTGTCACCGCATTCCTCTCAGGTGGCTTGTGCGATGTGGTGGATGAGGTCCTGTGAGGGCTTCGGCTTGAGGGAGGCTGATTCCATGCGGTCCAGCACCATGTGGCACCTTTCCAGCTGTGCTACGGCATCGATTTGAGCGCCGTCATGGGCAGTGTCGATGACGGCGGCATCGAGTTGGGGGACCGGTCCATGGAAGTAGTCGATTCCGTGGCCCGCGCTCGGGAAGGACGTGCTGCCGAAGGGGATCACGGCGATGGTGAGGTTGTCCCGCTCGCTTATGTCGATGAGGTGCTGAAGCTGTGCCTTCGCGACGACCGGCCCGCCGAACTGTATGCGCAGAGCGGCCTCGTGGATGATCGCCGTGTAGGGCGGTGGGGCATCACGGTAGAGAATCGCCTGGCGCTTCATCCGGTGGGAGACTCGGTACTCGACCTCGTGGGCAACGGGCGGTGGAACGGCCTCGCGGAAGATCGCGCGAGCGTACTCCGCTGTCTGGAGCAGGCCCGGGATGTTGATGACCTGGGCGACGCGCAACGCAGTCGCGTGATGTTCCAGTTCGGTGAGATCGATCAGGCTCGGCGGCAGCTGCTCCCGGTACTCCTCCCACCACCCGCGCTTCCGTTCACCCGTCATCGCGGCGAGCGCTTCGATCAGGAGCTGGTCCGAGCAGTCATAGGTGCGCGCCAGCGCCCGCACCCTGTCCGCGCTCACTCCGTACCGGCCGGCTTCGATGTTGCTGATACGTGACTGGGTGACGCCGAATCGAACCGCAGCTTCTGTCGCGGACAGATCCGCCCGCTCCCGGAGTCTTCGCAGCTCCGCCCCAAGTCGGCGTCTCCGTACGGTCGGTAGAGGTGTGCTCGGCGGCATCGTGCTCCTCTGGTGCTCGCACACAGTGCGGTGTTGTCGCTCGATCGGGTCTCATGGACTGCTGTTCATGGATTACGGGGAATGTAGTCCATGGGGCGCGCTAGCGTGTGAGCCACACCACTCGGCAACGCGTACCGCCGAAGTGATCCAACTCCACCTCCCGCCAGGAGACTTCCATGGCCACCGTAGCCA
Organism: Streptomyces sp. NPDC051173; assembly: GCF_040689515.1. Lineage (NCBI taxonomy): Bacteria > Bacillati > Actinomycetota > Actinomycetes > Kitasatosporales > Streptomycetaceae > Streptomyces > Streptomyces sp. NPDC051173. Next base: position 57,888 of record NZ_JBFBBD010000035.1, on the reverse strand, counting down.
AACCGCAGCCCTGGACGTACACCCTCGAACTGCCGCGCGACCCCCGCGCCCCCGGAATCGCCCGGGCCACCCTCCGCTCCGTCCTCGACGGGCACGGCATGCCGGAACTCACGGAAACAGCCGAGCTGTTGACGTCCGAGCTGGTCACGAACGCGTACGTGCACACGGAAGGCCCCTCCTCCGTGCGCGTCGAAGGCGAGGAAGGGGATCACCTGCGGGTGAGCGTGTGGGACACCTGTCCGAGGATTCCTGCGCTGTTCGGTGGGGCGGCGGGGGACGCGTCGGGCGGCCCGGAGTCCGACGGTGGGCGGGGGTTGCTGCTCGTGCGGCGGTGGGCGAGCGCGTGGGGGAGTGACGGGGTCGACGCGCGGGCGGGCGGCAAGGTGCTGTGGTTCGAGCTGAGCCGCGCGGAGCGTGAGGCGAGTGCCTCACCGGTCGGCTGCGCCGAGTGCGTGGAGCTGGAGGGCGCGCGGCGGAAGGCGGTCGCCCTGGGTGCCGACCGACGGACGGTCGAGGTGGCGACGATCGCCGTACGCAGGCACTTCCGCGACGTCCACCTCCCGGACGGGGTGATGTGGTGAGGAACTGCCTGCACCGGTCGGGGTGGACGCGCAGCGGAAGCGCGTCGAGCTGCGACGGCTGCGGAACCCGCCGCTTCGCGGACTACGCGGCGCTGCGCCCGCCGGGCCTGCCGCTGTGGATCACCCCGAAGCCACGCGACCGCCACGCGGCGGACCGCGAGGCGGCCCACCACATGGCACGGCTCGCGCGCCGCACCCGCCTTTCTATGATCATCAAGTGAAGTCCTCCCTCCGCCGGTGGCTGCCCGCGGCCGCCCTGTCCGTCGCCGTCGGCTGTACGCCCGCCGACGGCGCCGCGAGCGCCGAACCGGCCCCGTCGCCGTCGGGGAAGGAGGCCGCGTACTGCCGGGCCCTGCACAAGGAACTGCCCGCGACGCTGAACGGCCTGAAGCGCCGGTCGGGCGGCCCCGCCTCGGAGTTCACGGCGTCCTGGGGCGATCCGGCCGTCACGCTGCGCTGCGGCGTACGGAAGCCCCTGATCCTGACGCCCGGCTACAAGCGCTACCGCCCCGGCTCGGCCACGTGGGAAGTCAACGGTGTCGAGTGGATGCCGGAGCAGCAGCCGGACGGCAGTGTCCGGTGCACGACGTCGAAGCGGGAGGCGTGGGTGGAGGTGACCGTACCGGAGGAATTCACGGGAGAGGCCGGCGGCCTCGGCCTCTTCGACGCCCTCTCGGACGCGGTCCGGAAGACGGTCCCGTTCGGCATGATCTAGAAGTCCGGCGTTGTCGGCATCCCATTACCCACAAGGCTGAATCAAGCAGATCCGTCATCTGGTTGTCGGGACATACCGCTTCCATGGATCCGTAGCTGAGACGCCGCGCGCACCAGGGGGAGCCGGGTTGGACCGCCGCACATTTCAGAGTCGACTGCTCGCTCTGGGCGGGCTGACCGTGGCCGGGGCGTTGCCCGGGGTGCCGGAGGGGGTGGCGGCCGGGCCGACGGGTGAGGGGGCGTGGCGGCGGGCAGTGGCTCCTGGGATCGTCGATCGTCTCCGACAAGGCGCGGGATCTCATCGTCCGGGTGCGGTTCGACCCGTCCTGGACGTGCGTCGTCGGGGAGGAGTACGCGGCGCTGCCGACGCAGCACTGCAAGGCGCACCGTCTGCTGCCGTTGGAACGCGGCGTCCTCGCCACCGAGCTGACGACCGCCAGGGTGGCGCGGCTGACCGTTCCCGAGGAGCGCTGCTGAGCGGCGGCGGCCGCTCGTCGCCGGGGGTCTGCAGCCCCCCGGCGATGCGATCCGTCGGGCCGGCTCGGCCGGGCCTCGGCGTATCAGCCGGGCATCGGCACCGGCATCGGCACCGGCATCAGCTCAGCCGGGCCTCGGCGTAGACGGCCATCGCGTCGCACTGGTAGACCGCCAGCCCGTCGGCGACCTTGTCGAAGTTCGCGCGGAACTGCGGGTCGTCGACATAGGTCCGGCCCAGCCCCTGGTACGCGGCCGCGTTCGGGGTCCAGAACCGGCACACGCCCCGGTAATGGACGTCCACCTCGGCCTGCACCGCGGGATCGGCGACCGGTGTGCCGGCCACCATGAACTCCGCCATGCGGATCATCTGCGCCGTCACCTCGCGCTGCCACCGCTCGGTGTCCTCGGCGGTCATCGTCGCGACGGCCTTCCGGGACTGCTCCCAGTGCTCCGGCCACCGCTCCCGTACCTCTGCCTCGGTCTCGGAGCCGGAGTGCTCGAAGCCCTCGAAGAGGTTCTCCGGCCTGTTGATCTTCACCATGTCGTTGTCGTCCTTGCCTTCCTCCAGTTCGGCGATGGTACGGCCGACCGTACGGGCGAGCGTCTCCAGCCGGTTCCGCTCCGCCAGCAGCCGCTGGTGGTGCTCGCGGAGCACGGCCACCTGGTCGGCCTGGCTGTCCAGGACCGCCCGGATCTCGCGCAGCCCCACGCCCAGCTCCCGCATCAGCAGGATCTGCTGCAACCGCAGCAGCCCGGCCTCCTCGTAGTAGCGGTGCCCGTTGCTCCCGATCCCCGCCGGCGGCAGCAGGCCGATCTCGTCGTAGTGCCGCAGCGTCCGGGACGTCACCCCGGACATCCGGGCCACATCCGCGATCGGCCAGGCCATGGCCCGCCTCCCATCGCCGGGCCGGTCTCTCCGGCCCCACACCAAGACCGTAGAAGTTGACGCAACGGAAACCGCAAGCGGGAACCGGCGTCCGCGGCGATCTCGCACGGACGGCGGCCCCCGGCGGCCCGGTGAACCTCAGGGGCGCGGCCTGAAGTCAGTTGCGAGTCGCGTCGCCGGGCAGATCTTCGCCGTAGGTGACGTGCAGTTCGTCCGCGAGGGCCTGGGCCAGATGGAGGGTCTGCGGGCGAAGGATGCCCGAGTTGCCTTGCGCGGTTGGCAGAACCAGGAATTCCAAATGGGGCCGCAAAAAATTCTTCTTGATAAGAAGGCGATGCAACACTTCTTGGAGCGACATCACCCGGACTATCGTCGCGGAGAAGATAAAGCGGCTCAGACCAACTTTGATTCAAGAACTACTGTCGGTGAACTGACTGATGTCGTACGTGAGGTCCTCAAGCAGAATCGCGACGAGCTCATTCGGCGAGGCGACCGCGGTATGTATCAAGTTGAGGGCGAGGTGAACGGCACGCGGTATAAATTGGGTATGAACAAGGGTCGTGTCGGGCAGCTTTATCCACTCGAAGGGTGAGGGTTTGCAATGCTGATGGTCGAGTCTTTCTTGAGAGATTCGGAAGGTAACTTCATCCCCGTGGATCAGGCGACCCCTCCTGTTCCTGATCCGGACTACGTGGAAGGCGCTTTGGAGTTCACGGTGAATGAGGTGGAGATCCTCTCCCTCGCGCACTGGGATTACATTGACCAGCTGTGGTCGTACATCATCAATATGCTCGAAGAGCTCAGGGTTTTGCATTCCGCTTCAACGAGATTCCCGGATCAGCCGATCGAGTTGAAATTTTCCAGGAAAGGTAAGCTCGGGATTCTTGTGCAGTCCGCAGTCGGTGGAGTTACGTGCTCGGCGATGGTGAGAGAAGGGGATCTCATGGCGGCCCTGCGCGACTCTGGCGTGAAGTTCTTCCAGTGTATGGAGAGTCTTGTTCCCGAATCGGCGGATTTCCACGCATCTGAACTGGCCCGGCTCTTGGTCAACTGTGAGCGCTGAGGCCCCACCGCCCGTCGGCCCCGACGCCGTCTCGTGATGTCGGGGCCGGGTCCGAGGCAAGTGGGTAATGGGGGGTTGTCCTATGGATCCTGCCGAGTATTCCGAGATCAAGTCGTGGGCCGAGGGCTAGGACATCGCGGATACCGTCGGAAACGCTTGGCGTGCGGCATTGTCGACGGCGTACCCCGGACAGAACCTTTGACGTGATCGTGGATGACACGGACGACGGACCTGTGATCAGCTTCGCGGCCTCGCCGCTGGAGTAGGGGTGGAGGCCGGACGATCGCGAACAGTCTCGTTTCCGAGGGCGAACCGGCTCGTTGAACCGGCGGAGTCGTCCCGAATGAGAGGAAAAGTTCTGTGCGCCGGATGAGTATCGCCCTGGCCGCGGCCCTTCTGATCGGTGGTGCGGGCGCCGCCCCGGCCGCCGCCGTGGCCCACCCGCGAGCCCGTGCCGACCAGCCGCCCTTCCCGTACGCGGACTGCATCAACGCCGCCAAGCAGAACAAAGAGAGCGCGGCCCACGCGAAGTGGCACTGCGACGAGTTGGTGAAGAAGGGCTGGATCAAGAAGCCCTTGGGCAATGAGGGCAAGGTCCAGAAGGCACAGCCCAAGAAGCAGGAAGCCAAGAAGCAGGAAGCCAAGAAGCCGGAGGCCGGGAAGCCGGAGGTCAAGAAGCCCCAGGCCAGGAAGTCGGAGGTCAAGACCCCGAACACCAAGTCCCCGCACGTCAAGAGGGCGCACACCAAGAGGTGGCACCCCAAGAAGGCACACGCCAAGAGGCTGCGAGCGAAGCCGGCGCACGCCAGGCACCCCCACGCCTGATCCGGCAGCCCCACCGAGGTGGGCGGTCCACACCGCCCACCTCGTCACGGCACCGGAAGGCGCTCCACCCGCGGGCCGCAGGCCCCGTGATTCAGGCCGGTTCGGCGGCGACCAGCGCGCGCTCCCAGTGCTGGGTGTCGGCGTATTCGCGCATGGCCGCGATCTTTCCGTCGCGTACGACGAAGACGCCGCTGTTCTTCTGGTCGTACGCCCTGCCGGTCTTCCCCGTCGCCCACGAATCCCACTCGACGAATACCTGCTCGCCCTCGCCGAAGACATTGGTGACGCGGACGCCGATCTCCCGGTCGGGGTCCAGGTGGGCGAAGGCGGTCGCCAGGAATCCGTCGATCACCTGGTCCCGGCCCTGCCAGGTCCCCGAGATCGGCAGGTCCCCGGCGTACCAGCAACTCCCGTCCTCCGCCCAGGAATCCCGGATGACATCCTGATCGCCGGCCGCCAGCGCCTCGAAGTAGCGCCGCACCACGTCCTTGGGTTCGCTGGTCATGAGGTGGTCCCATTCTTTCCGTAGAAGCCGGGCTGTCCTTCTGCCCGACCCCAAGTCAAGCCGCGCCCGCGGCACCGGCCAAGGCGCAACCCGCACACGCAGTCATCACGAACGGCGATCAATGCGCGACAATCGGCGGGTGGCACGGCGTACGAATCCCGACCGGTCCCTCGATGAACTCGAAAGCGACCGCTGGCCGGCTCCGGCGGCGGACGCGACCCGCCTTGTCGCGACGGTGCACGCGCTGCGGCGACGGCCGATCGGCTCGCTGACCGTCGAGGAACTGCGCGTACTCATCCGGCAGGACGTGGGGCTGCCTTGCCTTCTGCCGCTGGCGATGAAGGTGCTGAGGGAGAATCCGCTCGCGGAAGGCGACATGTACGAGGGTGACCTTCTCGCCGCGGTCGTCACCAGAGAGCCGTCCGTATGGGCCGAATTCCCCGAGCTCGCGAGCGAACTTCGCGCGATCGCGCCGAAGGCGGCCGCGCTCTCTCCCGCTCTGCGGCCGGAGATCGACCGGTTCCGCCGCGGGGATCCGTTCCAGGCGTCGATGTAGTCGCAGGTCTGCTGGATGAGGACGCGAACGCTGGAGAATGCGACGGAAACGAGCCATGGCTGGATGTGCCACCCAACCACCCTGGCAGGACTACGGATTTCCATAAACGGAATGGGCTCTGCTGGAAACAGGCGGGCAGCCGCAACGGCGCCCTGCCATCCAGCCGGCGGCCGGTGCTCCGCCGTCCCCGACGCGTTCAGCCGCCGCGCGAGTCCCTGAATCCTCCACGAAGGGCAGGTTCGTCATGCTGAGAAAAGTGCAGTCGTTCGGCAAGGCCGTCCAGGCCGTCACCACAGCCGATCCGGACACCCGCGTCAGACGAATCTACGAACTCGCCGATCCTGACAGGCAGTTCAGGCACCGTGCCACCCGGTATATCAACATCGGCTACTGGGAGGACGGCACCGCGGATCCGGACCGGGCCGGCGAGGACCTCGCCCTCAAGCTCGCCGACATCGCGGGATTCGGGCCGGACGACACCGTTCTCGACGTCGGATTCGGTTACGGGGAACAGGACTTCGCCTGGTTACGCGGAAACCTGATCCACCGGGTGCACGGGCTGGAAGTGACGCCTCGCCATGTCGAGGGCGCCCGCGCGCAGGCCGAGGCGGAGGGCTTTCAGGAACGGGCGGAGTTCCGCGTCGGCAGTGCCACCGAACTCCCTTATGAGAACGGCAGGTTCGACCGCGTCGTCGCCCTGGACTCCGCCCTGCACTTCCACCCTCGCAGCACCTTCTTCAAGGAGGCGCTGCGTGTACTGAAGCCCGGTGGCACCCTGGCCGCCATCGACACCATCCCGCTGAGCGGTGACACCCCGCGCAGCACCTTCAGGACCAACCGCCTCAGCCTGTACAGGTACAGCGTGCCCGACGCCAACTGGTACGACCGGCGGACCTACGCGCGGCAGCTCATCGAAGCCGGTTTCACCGATCCGGACGTGACCTCGGTCCGCGACCGGACGTGGGAGGGCTGGTACCGGTACTGGGCGGGCCTGGTCAGCGACCCGGAGGCGCTGAAGGAGCTGCACCCGGAAGCGGCCCGGGAGTTCGTCAAGGAGTGGAGCGAGCGGGAGCGGATCCGGCAGGAGATCGATCTGCTCGACTCCGTCGCGGTCGTCGCGCACAAGCCGTAGCCGTGGCCGGGGGGGCGATCGGGGCGCCCGGTCGCCCCGTCGGCAGCTGCCTGTTCGGCCACTGTGGCGAGGGCGTCGATCTCGCCTTGGGCCTCGGCGGCCCGGGCCCTGGCCGTCCAGTATCTGCTCGCGGGGCCCGGTGTTCGCGCCGTCATCCAGGTGTGGGATGGCTCATCCTGCCGGTTTTTATGGCGGATAGGAGGGGGCGGAGCCTGGCGGGGGTGGTGGTGAGGATGGTGGCGGGGTCGTCGCTTTCGCGGAGGTGGATCGCGCCGGTCGGGGTCGCGGCGATATAGACGCAGGACGACGCTTCCTCGCTGTATGAGGATTTCTGCCAGTTGAGTGCGGGCATGCTGGCGACCCTCCGGGATTCGTGAGTCGCTGGCAGTCAGCGGTTGAAGCTCCCGGCTTTTATCCCGGCTATGAAGTGGCGGAGTCTGCCGGAGGTTGTGGTGAGGACCGTCTCCGGAGCGTCGCTTTCGTAGAGGTAGACCGTGTCGGCACGGGCGGCGGCCAGGTGGATGCAGGCGTCCCCTTCGCCGCTGAACGATGACTTTTGCCAGTCGCGACCGGTCACGTCATTCCCCTTTCAAGGACTGGGCGATGTTCTGAATCAGGTCGCGCGATGCGCCTTCTGGGAGCGCGACGGCTTCCATGCGATCGAGCACGACGCGGTACTTCTCCAACTGGGCTGCTGCGTCGAGGAACTCGGAGCCGTGCTCGGTGTCAAGGTGAACGGTGTCGAGTTGGGTTACTGGTCCCGCGGCGTAAAGGATCGATTGGCCGGACCCCGGGAACGAGTCGGCGTCGAACGGGATGACGAGCACGGTGACGTGGTCGCAGTCGGACATCTTGATGATGTGTTCCAGCTGCTGGAGAGAGGTGGAGGGTCCGCCGAAGCGCATGCGTAGAGCTGCCTCGTGGATGATTGCCGTGTACGGCGTTGGGTCGCTTCGGTAGAGCACCGCTTGCCGCTTGATCCGGTGGGATACGCGGTGCTCCACCTCGGGAGGTGAGAGTGGCGGCACGACCTGGCGAAAGATCTCGCGTGCGTGTTCCGCTGTTTGCAACAGTCCGGGAAGGTGCGCGACATAGGCTGCCCGGAGAGCCGTCGCGTGGTGTTCAAGTTCGGCCAGGTCCAGCAGGCTTGCGGGGAGGATGTCCCGGTATTCCTCCCACCACCCCCGCTTCCGTTCCCCTGTCATGCTGATGAGGCCGTTGATCAGGGCTTCGTCGCAGCACGAGTAGTTGTGCGCCAGCGCGCGTACGCGATCTGCGCTCACCCCGAAACGGCTCGCTTCGATATTGCTGATCTGTGCCTGATTGGTGCCGAGCAGCCGTCCGGCTGCCGTTGAGGTCAGTCCGGCACGCTCACGCAACTTCCTCAACTCGGCGCCCAGTCGGAGTTGGCGAACGGTCGAGCTGCCCCTCACCGGCATGTGCGGTCCCTCTCTGTCGTACGTAGTGAGTATCGGTCACCCACATGGGTGGGAACTGCAACTCTTCAGCCTCTACGGCTAAATAATTTATGACCGTGACGCTACCGTGTGAGCCACACCACTCGACGCCGCGTTCGCGCCGACGTGATCCAACTCCACCTCCCGCCAGGAGACTTCCGTGGACACCGTAGCCAAACCGCACCCCTGGACCTACACCCTCGAACTGCCGCGCGACCCCCGCGCCCCCGGAATCGCCCGTGCCACCCTCCGTTCCGTACTCCACGGGCACGGCATGCCGGAACTCGCCGAAACCGCCGAGCTGTTGGCGTCAGAGCTGGTCACGAACGCGTACGTGCACACGGAAGGCCCGTCCTCGATGCGCGTGGACGGGGAGGAAGGGGATCACCTGCGAGTGAGCGTGTGGGACACCTGTCCGAGGGTTCCTGCGCTCTTCGGCGGGGCCGCCTCCGGTACGCGCGGCGGGGCGGAGGGTGACGGTGGGCGGGGGCTGTGGCTCGTGCGGGTGTTGGCGAGCGCGTGGGGGAGCGACCGGGGTGACGCGGGCGGCAAGGTGCTGTGGTTCGAGCTGGACTCCGAGGGGCGCCCGGTGCGGAAGAATCCGTCGCCCGTCGCCCGTCGGCTGCGGCGAGTGCGCCGGGCTGGAGGCCGTACGCCGGAAGGTGGTCGCGTCGGGCGCCGCGCGGCGGGCGGTGGAGGAGGCGACGATCGCCGTCCGCAGGCACTTCCGGAACGCGCACCTCCTGAACGGGGGCACGTGGTGAGGAACTGCGCACACCGGTCGGGATGGACGCGGGACGGAAGCGCGTCGAGCTGCGATACGTGCGGCACCCGCCGCTTCGCGGACTACGCGTCCCTGCGCCCGCCGGGCCTCCCGCAATGGATCACCCCGAAACCCCGCCACCGCCACGAGGCCGACCGCGCGGCGGCTCACCAGATCCCACACATCGCACGGCCGACGCGCCGTACCGTGACCGAAACCCACCCCCCGCCGCGTCCCTTTCCCGCCATGGGCGACATGCTCGGAGGATGTCGCAGTTCCACAGCCAGGATTACGAGCGCATGCTCGACCGCGTCGTCGCCGTACTCGAGAGCGACGACCCGGCGGCGTCAGGGCGGCTGATATCGGAGCATCTCCACAGCGCCTTCGACTGCGGGACGGTGATCTTCGCCGAGATCCGTACGGCGCAGCGGAGCGGGCGGGCGCTGGGGTGGGCGCCGGGGTCGATCGGGGAGGCGGCGGAGCACGTCATCCGGCGGCGGGTGGTGCAGCGGCACCCCATGATCTCGTACATGGCCGCCGGGCAGCAGAGCCCGGCGATCGTCAGCGAGATCTGCGACAAGTGGCGCCACTCGCAGTGGTATTCCGAGGCCCGCCGGGACTACGGCACGACCCAGCAGCTGGGGCTGCCGCTGCCGGGGGAACCCGGGGTCCTGCGCGTCGTCTCGCTGGGCCGGCTCGGGGATTTCGGCCGACGCGAGCTCGCCTTCGCGCAGCGGATCCAGCCACTGCTCGTCAGCGCGCACCGGAACATGCGGGAGCAGCAGCGGCTGCGCGACGCGCTGGCGGCGGCCACCGAACCTGTGCGGCAGATCGAGAGCCACGGGCTGACGCCCCGCGAACTCACCGTGCTCGGGCTGCTCGCCGAGGGCCTCACCGCCGAGGTCATCGGCCGGCGCCTCACCATCTCCCCGCACACCGTCAACCGGCACCTGGAGAAGATCTACCGCAAGCTCGGCACCAACAACCGCGTCTCCACCGTATCGCTGGCCCGCCGCTCCGGCCTCGTCATGTGACTAGGAAGACTTTCCTATGGCGGGGTCCGGCCCCCTTCGTCAGGCTCGGAAGCAGAGGTGGAGCCGCCGACGCCGACCGCGGGGGATTCGGCGTCGGCGGACTCCCGCCGGCCGGGCGGGACCCCCAGAGCGGATACCGGTCAGCGGGACCGCTCCCGCACCCGGTCCACCCGGCGGATCTCGACCCGGGACGGGCCCTTGCCGAAGGCGGCGACAGGCGCGGAGTGCTTCAGGGCGGCGTCGACCGTGGGCAGCGACGGGGCGTCGCGTCGGACGGTCGGGGTCGTGACCACGTAGTCGACATCCCGCCAGCCGTGCGGCAGGGACTTCGCCACCGCCGGATCCAGATCGGCCTTGTAGAACCAGACGGCGCCGGTACGCGGCGGGTAGCCGGCGTGCACGAGGTCGAGCCAGACCGCGTCGTCGGTGAGCACGCGCGTACGGCCCGGACAGGGCACCTTGTCCCGGTCCCGCAGCCAGGAAGCCGCCGCGCGGTAAGGGCGGTTGACGTCGGCGGTGAGCTCCGTGCGCGTGCCCTCGTACCAGCGCGGCCCGGCGTACGCGACCGCCGCCGCGGCCAGCAGTACGACCGCCGTCCAGCGCGCCGGGTACCACCGGCGGCAGAAGCCGGGCCGCGTGCGCAGCAGCGCGCACGCGACCGCCGCGGCCACCCCGGCGAGGGTCAGGGCCAGGAAGGGCAGCGCCTGGACGACGTACATCGCGGGGAGGTAGCCGGACGGCCGCAGGGCCACGGCCGCCAGCAGCAGCACGGCCACCGCGGGCCCCGCGAGCGCCCGGCCGGTGACGGAGCGGCGCACGCACACCAGCAGCAGGACCGCGGCGAGCAGCCCGCCCAGCGGCAGGGCCCGGTCGTAGTACAGCCAGGAGTCCAGCACCCGGTGCGCGGCCGAACCGGGGGAGAGCAGGAAGCCCGAACCCGCCCGGCTCATCTGGTAGGTGACGCCCTCCACGAGCGACACATGGCCGGGCCCGGGCAGCAGTTCGTGGTTGAGCAGCGCGAACAGCGGATACGACAGGCCGGTCAGCGCGCAGGCCAGCACCGCGCCCGTGACCGCGAACTTACGGGTCGCGCGGTGGCTGTGGCGCCACAGCGTCAGCAGCAGCGCGGGCAGCACGATCAGGATCGTCTCCTTCGACAGCACGCCGATCGCGGCCGCCAGGCCCGCACCGAAGTGGTGCCACAGGTGCCGCTGCGGGGAGGCCGCCAGGCAGAAGGCCAGCAGCATCCACATCACGGCGATGTTGTCGAGGAAGATCTCCCGCTGGAAGACGACGGACAGCGGCGACAGCCCGTAGAGCGCCATGGCCAGCCCCGCCGCCCAGTGCTGCAACCCGAGCCGCCGCCCCAGCACGTACACCAGTACCGCGCTCACCGCCGACACCAGCAGCATCGCGTGGCGCATCGGCGCGACCGACATCAGATCCGGCGCGACGACCGAGGGCACCGCCGTCAGCACCGCGAGCTGGAGCCAGCCCAGGGGCGGATGGTCGTACCAGTACGTGTACGGCGCGAGCCCCTTGCCGTGCTGGACGGCCCACGCCTGCGCCAGATACGTCCCCTCGTCGTCGCTCAGGGAGGGGTAGCCCGTGATGTTCCGGCCCTGCACCAGCACGATCACGACGAGCAGCAGCCCGCACAGCACGAGGTCCGGCACGGACCGGCGCAGCCGCAGCACCGGTCTGACGACCGCGTGCGGGCGCCGGAGCACGGGCGGCGGCCGGAAGGGGGTGACGGGCGGGGCGGACGCGGCAAGCGGGGTCAAGAAGTGACGTCCTCTCGGATCAGATGCGCGCCTACGTGCTGGGTCAGCTCCCACTCGTCGCGGCCCCGCTGCTCCCGCCAGACCGCGCGGAGGGCGGCCCCGGCGAGCAGCAGCTGGTAGCAGGGCCCGCCCGCGATCAGCTTGAGGTAGTGCCGCAGGCGCACGCGCAGCCCGTACTGCACACCGAAGTCGTGCAGCCCGACGACCTCGAAGACGAAGGTGACGAAGGCGGTGACGGCCGGCAGGAAGGTCAGCACGGCGACCTGGACGGGGACGTGCAGGAGGAACGTCACCACGACGTTGAGCGGGATGATGACGCCCGTGAACGCCTGCATGAACGGCGTCATCAGGGTGTAGCGGGCCAGCATCCGCTGTCCGAACGTGGGCAGCCGCCGCCAGTCCCGCTTGCGGTAGACCTGGAGGAAGCCCTGGTTCCACCGGGTGCGCTGCTTGAGCAGGCTCAGCAGGGTGTCCGGCGTCTCCTCGCGGGTGACCATCTCGGAGTCGTACGCCACGACCACGCGCCGGCCCCTGCTCGACAGCCGTACGCCGAGGTCGCAGTCCTCCGCGAGGCAGTCGGGGTCCCAGCCGCCGGCCTCGCGCAGCACGTCGGTGCGGACGAAGACGGTGTTGCCGCCCAGCGGGATGAAGCCCTTCTGCGCGTGCAGGTGCAGGCGGCTGCGGAACCAGAAGAAATACTCCAGGCAGTTGCGCAGGCTGTACCAGCTGGAGTGGAAGTTGATCAGCTGGACGCCGCCCTGCACCACGTCCGCGCCCGTCGCGCGGAAGGCGTGGTCGACGTGCGCGAGCAGCGCCGGGTGCACCTGGTCCTCGGCGTCGAAGACCCCGACGACGTGGCCGAGGCAGTGGGGGAGCGCGGTGTTCAGCGCCTTGGGCTTGTTCTTCTTCGCGTGGGTGTCGACGATCACGCGCACGTGCCCGGGGGCCGCGGCCGCGACGCGCTCGGCGACCGCGGCGGTCTCCGGGTCGTCGTGCCCGACGATCACCAGGATCTCGAACCGGGTGTGCGTGGACTCCAGCAGCCGTCTGACGGTGGGTTCGAGCACGGCTTGTTCGTGCCGGGCGGGCAGCAGCAGCGAGAAGCTGAGGGCCGTGTCACCGCTCGGCTGCTCGAAACGGGTCGCCGCGAGCGTCTCGGGCGTGCGCCAGGCGTGCATCTGCCACCACAGCGTGAACGCGGCCATCCAGAACAGCGTCAGGGACACGGCACCGACGACAACGGACGTGAGCAACGAAGTCCCCCCGCATTACCTTTTTCGTGGCTCCCCATTCGCACCATTCGCACGAGAGGGTACGGGCGGTGGGCGCGGACGCGACGGGGAACGGGTGAAAGCCGAGCCCCCGAACTAATGGGCGGTGAAGGGAAGTTGACGGATCGCCACCTTACGGACGGACCCACTTCCGCCCGGCGGCCGGGAGTGGGAAGCTGCCCTCTATGGGTGCATTGAGGCGCATTCGGGGCCGGCGGTTGCTGTGCGCGGCGGGAGCCGCGGCGCTCATGGGCCCGGCACTGCTGGCCCTCACCGGCTGCGAGCCGACCGGTGACGGCGGCCTCGACGCGATCACCGTCGCCGTCGCCACCGGGAAGCGGGCCACGGACGAGCTGAAGGGTGAAGGCTATTACGTGCGCTGGCTCTCGTGTACCGGAAAGGCGGAGGACGGCGGCGTCACGGACAAGGGGTCGCCGCGGCCGGTCACGGCGATCGGGGTCGACTGCGAGGGGCGGACCGGGGGCGGAGGGAAGATCATCGTTTTCGGGCGGGTGACGGGCATGTCGGGCGACGCGTGTGTGAGGGGGCGGTTGACGGCGAAGGTGGACGGGCGGACGGTGTTCGTGGTGTCGGTGCTGGGGGATTGCTCGCGGGCGTCTTCCGGTGTGTCCGGTTCGCCGTCTTCCGGTTTGTCCGGTGGGCCGACGCGGCCTCCTTCGGGGGGATCGGGGTCGCCGAGTTGTTCGCCCTCCGGGCGGGGGGTGTCTGCGACGCCGCCTACGCCGTCGGCGCTGCCGGGGAAGTAGCGCCTGCGGCGGGCTTTTTCCCCTACCCGCCCCTTCCCGAAACTGGGGGCAAGCCCCCAGACCCCCAGCAACACGCTTCGCGCGTTGTCCTCAAACTCCCCCAGCTACCGCTGGGAGGTGCCCCCAACGCGCTGAATGGCTCGTTCTCGCTCCGGCATACCCTTGGGCCATGTCCGAGTCACCGCTCATCATGAGTCTGCGTACGGCGGTCGAAGCCGCCCCCGACGACGTGCCCCTGCGTCTGCACCTCGCCCAGCTTCTGCTCGACGCGGGACTCGGTCAGGACGCCATCGGTCACGTCGCCGCCGCGTTGCAGCGCGAACCCGGCAACGCCGAGGCGCAGGCGCTGATAGCCCGCGCCGTCGCGCCCCCCGTCGCCGCGCCCGCCCCCACCTCGTACGACTGGAAGCGCGCCGAGAACGAGCTCTCCGACGTCGTGCCGCCCGCCTTCGTACGGGAGGAGCAGGAGGAGGAGCCGCACGCCCCGCTCGCCGTCGACGGCGACGACGCGGACGACGGGTCCCTGTGGGAGGTCGAGGCCGGCAGCGTCAAGCTTGCGGACGTCGGCGGGATGTACGAGGTCAAGGAGCGCCTGGAGGCGGCCTTCCTCGCGCCCATGCGCAATCCCGAGCTGCGCAAGCTGTACGGCAAGAGCCTGCGCGGCGGCCTGCTGATGTACGGGCCGCCCGGCTGCGGCAAGACGTACATCGCGCGCGCCGTGGCGGGAGAGCTCGGCGCCCGCTTCATGTCGGTGAGCATCAGCGACGTCCTCGACATGTGGATCGGCAAATCCGAGCGCAACCTGCGCCAGCTCTTCGACACCGCCCGGCGCAACGCCCCGTGCGTGCTCTTCCTCGACGAGATCGACGCCCTCGGCGCCAAGCGCAGCCAGATGCGTCACACGGGCATGCGCAACACCGTCAACCAGCTCCTCACCGAGCTCGACGGTGTCGACGGCAGCGCCAACGAGGGCCTCTTCGTGCTCGCCGCCACCAACCACCCGTGGGACGTCGACACCGCGCTGCGCCGGCCGGGCCGTTTCGACCGGATGCTGCTCGTCCTGCCGCCCGACCAGCCCGCCCGCGAGGGCATCCTCCACCACCACCTCAAGGACCGGCCCGTCGCGGGCATCGACCTGGCGAAGCTGGCCAAGCGGACCGACGGGTTCTCGGGCGCGGACCTCCAGCACCTGTGCGAGTCCGCCGCGGAGCGCGCGCTGCTGGACTCCGTACGGACCGGCCGGGCCCGCATGATCGAGATGTCCGACCTGCTCGCCGCGCTCGACCACGTGCGGCCGTCGACCGGCCCGTGGTTCGCCTCGGCGCGCAACGTGGCGCAGTTCGCGAACGAGGGCGGCTCCTACGACGAGCTGCTCGCGTATCTGAAGCGGAAGAAGATGCTTTGAGCACCGCCACCTCCGACGCCGTGGCCCGCGCCATGGCGCTCATCGACATAGAACGCTACGAACAGGCAGAGAAGACCCTGAGGGAGCACCTGGCCCGGGAGCCCGACGACTCCCGGGCCTGGGAGCGCCTCGCCGTCTGCCGGTTCCAGGCCGACGACTGGCAGGGCGCCCTGCGGGCCGCCGAGGAGTCCCTGCGGGCGGACCCGGAGCAGGCGGACGCCCACCTGCGGCGGAGCGACGCCCTGCGGATCGCCGGCATGTCCTACGACGCGGTGGACGCCGCCCGCGAGGGCGTCCGGATGCTCCCGCAGGAGCCCATCCCGCGGGTGGTGCTGTCGAAGGCGCTGCGCCTGCTGCCGGGCGGCGAGGGGGTCGGCGAGGCCTACGAGGCGGCCCTGGAGGCGATCCGGCTGAGGCCGGAGCTGGCCTCCGCCCACTTCGCGCTCTACATGGCGGCGTACTCCATGGGCCGCAAGGACATCTGCGAGCAGGCCATGCGCCACGTGCTCACCTTCGACCCCGGCAATGGCAGCGCCCGCAACAACCTCGCGGCCCTGGCCGCCGAGCGGCCCCACTCCGACCTCTACGAAGCCCTGGGCGACGTCTCGGCGGCCCTCGCCGCCGACCCCAACTCCTCGCACGCCCACCACAACCTGCGGTTCATCACCGGCAAGCTGATGCGCCGCGCCTGCTGGCCCGCTCTCGCGTGCTTCGCCATCGCCATCTTCACGATGATCGTCACCGACACGTCCGAGCCCGGCCACAACCTGCCCCCGGACATCCCGCTCGCCGCCCGGCTCGCCGGGATCGCGGCGATGGCCGCGCTCTGGGCCGGCTGCTTCCTCCGGTTCCGGCACAAGATCCCGGCACCGCTGCGCGGCTCCGTCGCGCAACTGCCGCGCCGCAGCGTCCCCCTCCGCGCGATCGCCCTGGGCGCGGCGTGGTGCACCCTGGTCTCGATCCTGCTCCTGACGGTCCGCCTGGACCCCCAGTGGCTGTTCGGCGTCTTCAACATCAGCGCCCTGGGCGGGCTGGGGGCCTGCATGGCGTTCGCGACCAGGACGAAGCGTGGAAACCGGCGCCGGTAAGATCCGCTGGGTATCAGCCGAACGAGATCCCAAGGAGCCCACCGGTGGCGGGAGAACCGCAGGCCGACTGCCTGTTCTGCAAGATTGCCTCGGGCAAGGTCCCGGCGACCGTCGTCCGTGAGACGGACACGACGGTGGCCTTCCAGGACATCAACCCCCAGGCGCCCACGCACGTCCTGGTCATCCCCAAGGTGCACTACCCCGACGCCGCCTCCCTGGCCGCAGCGGAGCCGCAGGTCGCCGCCGACATACTGTGCGCGGCGGAGGAAGTGGCCTCGATGACCGGCATCAAGGAGACGGGCTTCCGGATCGTCTTCAACACCGGCGCGGGCGCGGGGCAGACCGTCTTCCACGCCCACGCCCACGTGCTCGGCGGCCGTTCCCTCAACTGGCCTCCCGGCTAGAGCGGAGCGACTCCCTTGTCCGTACGCGAACTCGTCGTCCTGGGCACCGCCAGCCAGGTGCCCACGAGGCACCGGAACCACAACGGCTACGTCCTGCGCTGGGACGGCGAGGGGCTGCTCTTCGACCCCGGAGAGGGGACGCAGCGGCAGATGCTGCGGGCGGGGGTGGCGGCGCACGACCTCAACCGGATCTGCGTCACCCACTTCCACGGTGACCACTCGCTCGGGCTCGCCGGGGTCGTCCAGCGGATCAACCTCGACCGCGTGCCGCACCCGGTCACCGCGCACTACCCGCGCAGCGGCCGGCGCTTCTTCGACCGGCTGCGGTACGCCACGGCCTACCGCGAGACGGTGGAACTGCACCAGGAGCCGGTGTCCGGCGAGGGCGCGGTGCTGGCCGAGACACCCTCGTACGTCCTGGAGGCGCGCCGCCTCTCGCACCCCGTCGAGTCCTACGGCTACCGCCTGACCGAACCCGACGGCCGGCGCATGCTGCCCCACCTCCTCGCGGCACACGGCATCGCGGGCCCGGACGTGGGACGCCTCCAGCGGGACGGCGCGCTCGGCGGGGTCACCCTGGACGCGGTGAGCGAGGTGCGGCGCGGGCAGCGGTTCGCGTTCGTGATGGACACGCGGCTGTGCGACGGGGTGTACGCGCTGGCCGAGGGCTGCGACATGCTCGTCATCGAGTCGACGTTCCTGGACGAGGACGCCGCGCTGGCCGTCGACCACGGTCACTTGACGGCGGGTCAGGCGGGCGCGGTGGCCGCGGCGGCGGGCGTGCGGCATCTTGTGCTGACGCACTTCTCGCAGCGCTACGACGACCCGGCCGTTTTCGAACGGCAGGCTCGGGGGGCGGGGTTCGCGGGTGAGGTGACGGTGGCGCGGGACCTGATGCGGGTGGCGGTGCCGCGGCGGGTGTGAGGGTTTGTGCGGGCTACGGTCCGCACAATTCAGCCCGTCCGGCGTTTGAGGACGCGGCCGCAGGCCGCTCCCGCCGCAGGCGGCAACGGACCCGCGCTCGGGGGTCTGGGGCACGCGCCCCAGTTTCGGGAAGGGGCGGGTAGGGGAACAAGCCCGCCGCAGGCGCGACGGACCCGCACCCCCACGCAGCCCGCCTACGGCAGGAAGTACATCGGGTTCGGCAGCTTGTACGTGTGCTTCGCGTAGCCACCCGACAGGTCGCTGTACTGGTCGCCGAAGTTGCCCACGATGTCGTAGCCCTCGGACTCGATGTGCTTGCGGGTGCCCGACTTGTACTCCACCGTCGTGCAGGAGGCACCGCACGGCAGATACGCCGGCGGCGTCTTCTTGTTCTTCAGGAAGAAGTGCGCGGGGTCGGCGGCGGCCTTGTAGCCCGCGTTCTTGAGGTTGCGGACGCTCCAGTCGCGCTGGTGCTCGTCGCGGCCGGTGACGTAGAAGACCGTGATGCCCTTGGACCGCGCCCAGTTGACGAGCTGCGGCATGCCGAAGACGGGGGCCATGTCCGTGGACTTCAGGTAGGCGTCCTGCGACGCGGGGGTGAAGTTGAAGCCCTGCTGGAGCTCGTAGTTGTAGGTCAGCAGGGTGGTGTCGTCGACGTCCAGCACGATGGCGGGCTTGGCGCCCTTCTTGCCGGGCTTGTTCTTGACGGCGCGCTCCAGCTGGGCCTTGGCCTTCTTCTGGATGTCCGCGAGCTGCTTGGCGTAGTTGCTGTCGGGCGAGGCGTAGTGCTGGCCCTTCTTGTCCACGGTGTCGCCGTAGTACGCCTTGATCTTGTCGGTGACCTTGGTGAGGTTCGGGATCTCCTTGTCCGTGCGCGGAGCGGAGTGGTCGGCGGTGGCCGCGCCCGCGGCGTAGAGGCCGGTGCCGACGGCGACGGCCGCGGTGACCGCGGCGATGCGGACGCGCTTGCGCTTGGACGTGAGGGAGGGCTGCACGGAGACTCCAGGTGAGCAGGGTGGGTGCAGCGCGAAACTAGAGGTTTGGCCGTCCTCGGTCAAGGGTATTCAGGGTGATTTTCTACGCGCGGAGACCGGTGGCGCGGACGTCGGGCCCCGGGCGAGGCCCGGCACCCGTCGTCTCAGACCGCCGTGGGCTCCTGCCGCAGGGCCGCCGGGCCCCAGCCGTTCGCCTTCGCGCTCTCCGTCGCGCGGTCCAGGATGCGCGCCGCGGCCGCGGGGGAGTCGACCAGCGGATGCAGCACCAGAGCGCGGAGGGCGGCCGTACGGTCGTGCCGTACGGCGGCCTGGATCGCCGCCCGTTCGACGGCCTTGAGCTGGAGCATCAGACCCAGCTGGTCCTCGCTCAGCGGGGCGCACGGCAGCGGTCTCGCGCCGTCCGCGCCCACCTCGCAGACCGTCTCGATGATGGCGTCCGGGTCCAGCGCCGGAACGGTCGTCCCGTTGGGCACGTTGAGGATCAGGCGCGTGCGCTCGTCCCGGGAGACCGCCCGCATCAGGGCGAGCGCCACCTGGTCGTAGCCGCCGCCCTCCAGGTCGCACGAGTCGCGCTGCCAGCCGCCGCTCGCGGCCCGGCTCTCGGCCATGTAGGTCTCCTCGCGGTGCAGCCGGGTGCGCTCCCACAGGCGGTACGCCTGGTCGGGTGACTCGGCCGCCTTGTGGAAGAACCCGCCCT
The DNA here is from genome assembly GCF_040689515.1 of Streptomyces sp. NPDC051173. NCBI lineage: Bacteria > Bacillati > Actinomycetota > Actinomycetes > Kitasatosporales > Streptomycetaceae > Streptomyces > Streptomyces sp. NPDC051173. Next base: position 38,560 of record NZ_JBFBBD010000035.1, on the reverse strand, counting down.
GCTGCTGGTCGAGGAACTCGCCGCGGGTCTCGACCGCCTCCAGGACCGAACGCAAGGTCTCACGGCGGAAGTAGTAATAGTGCAGATATTCGTTGGGCAACGTGCCCAGGGCCTGGAGCAGCTGCGGGCCGAAGAGCTTGCCCTCCTCGAAGGAGGCGAGCGCCGCTTCATTCGCCAGGAGTTCAGGAAGGAGATCCCTGTCGTTCACCTTCAACGAGCGCAGCCAGCCGAGGTGGTTGAGCCCCACGTAGTCGCACGTCACCAGGTCCGGGTCGACTCCCGCGGCGCGCGCCGCGCGGCGCACCAGCCCCACGGGTGAATCGCAGATGCCGATGACCCGTTCGCCCAGGACCTGTGCCATCGCCTGGGTGACCATGCCCGCCGGATTGGTGAAGTTGATGACCCACGCGTCGGGGGCGACCGCCGCCACCCGCTCGGCGATGTGCAGGGCCACGGGGATCGTCCGCAGTCCGTAGAGCACACCGCCCGCGCCCACCGTCTCCTGTCCCAGCACGCCCTCGCCGAGGGCGATCCGCTCGTCCCGCACGCGTCCGGCGGTGCCGCCCACCCGGATCGCGGAGAACACGAAGTCCGCGCCGCTCAGGGCCTCGTCCAGGTTGCGGGCGATCTTCACCGCCGGGGCGTCCGGCACGTCCTTCGCCTGCGCCGCCAGCACGGACGCGATCACCCGCAGCCGCATCGAGTCGGTGTCGTAGAGCACGAGTTCCGTGCAGCGGCCGGGAGTACCGCGCCGCGCGTCGTCCAACAGGGCCCGGTGCACCAAGGGCACTCGGAAACCGCCACCGCCGAGAATCGTCAGCCTCATGGAACGGAACGTATCGCAGCATCGGGCAGACTGTCCGGACCCGCACCCGTGAGAGGAGCAGCGAGCGAGCATGACGATCATTTCGCCTCATGCGGCACCGCAGTCGGCTTTCCCCGGCGAGCGCTTGCAGGGAGGTGGGTGCGCGGAGAATTTCGCCGGAACGGCCGTGCCCTGTCTCGACCCGCTCGCGGAGGTGCGGGCCGAGGGCGACCCGGAGACCGACGTCTATCTGACCGGCACGGTCTTCCTCGACATCATCTTCACCGGCCTGGACTCCGCCCCCGTGCGCGGCACGGAGTCCTGGGCGCGCGGCATGGGATCGAGCCCCGGCGGCATCGCCAACATGGCCACCGCCCTCGCCCGTCTCGGCCTGCGCACCTCGCTCGCCGCCGCCTTCGGTGACGACATGTACGGCGAATACTGCTGGGAGGCCCTCTCCCGCGGCGAGGGCATCGACCTCGGCCTCTCCCGCACGGTCCCCGGCTGGCACTCCCCGGTCACCGTCTCCATGGCCTACGAGGGCGAGCGGACGATGGTCTCCCACGGACACGAGGCGCCGCCGCCCGAGGAGCCCGCCCCCGAGTGCCCGCCCCCGGCCCGCGCCGCCGTCGCCCTCCTGGTGCCCGGCCGGCAGGAGGAGTGGATCGGACACGCCGCCCGCCGGGGCAGCCGGGTCTTCGCCGACGTCGGCTGGGACGAGACCGGCCGCTGGGACCCCGCCGACCTCGCCGACCTGGAGCACTGCGAGGCGTTCCTGCCCAACGCCGAGGAGGCCATGCGCTACACGCGGACGGACTGCCCGCGCGCCGCCGCCCGCGCGCTGGCCGAGAAGGTGCCGGTCGCCGTCGTCACCATGGGGGAGAAGGGCGCGTACGCGGTCGACAGCGCCACGGGCAAGAGCGCCGAGGTGCCCGCCATCGCGGTCGAGGCGCTCGACCCCACCGGCGCGGGCGACGTCTTCGTCGCGGGCTTCGTCACCGGCACCCTCGCGGGCTGGCCGCTCGCCGACCGCCTCGCCTTCGCGGGCCTGACCGCCGCCCTGTCCGTACAGGAATTCGGAGGGTCACTGTCCGCGCCCGGCTGGGTGGAGATCGCCGCCTGGTGGAAGCACGCGCGGTCCTTCGACGACCAGTCCCCGGCCGCCCTGCGCCGCTACGCCTTCCTCGACGGCATCCTGCCCGCGGCGGCCCGGCCCTGGCCGCTGCGCCGGGCGGTGCCCACGCTGGGTTTCCGCCAGCCGTAAAACCCCTCTGACCTGTCGGACCCCCGACGTACCCTGAAGACACAGCAGACAGACCCAGACGGACACGGAAAGAGGGATGAGCAGGCCCCAGAGCCGGCCCATGACTCAGACACCCACACAGCCGCAGGCGACCGCCCGGTTCACCGTCCCGGCCAAGCACCCCATGGTGACGGTCCTGGGCTCCGGGGACTCGCTCCTGCGCGTGATCGAGAAGGCATTCCCCGCCACGGACATACACGTGCGGGGCAACGAGGTCAGCGCCACCGGGGAGCCGCGTGAAGTCGCCCTCGTGCAGCGCCTGTTCGACGAGATGATGCTGGTGCTCCGCACGGGCGCGCCGATGACGGAGGACGCGGTGGAACGGTCGATCGCCATGCTTCGGAACGAAGAGGGTCAGGAGGCGACCCCCGCCGAGGTCCTCACGCAGAACATCCTCTCCAGCCGGGGCCGCACCATCCGCCCCAAGACGCTCAACCAGAAGCTCTACGTCGACGCCATCGACAAGCACACGGTCGTCTTCGGCATCGGCCCCGCGGGCACCGGAAAGACCTATCTGGCCATGGCCAAGGCGGTCCAGGCCCTGCAGTCCAAGCAGGTCAACCGGATCATCCTGACCCGCCCGGCCGTCGAGGCCGGCGAGCGCCTCGGCTTCCTGCCCGGCACGCTCTACGAGAAGATCGACCCCTACCTGCGGCCGCTCTACGACGCGCTGCACGACATGCTCGACCCCGACTCGATCCCGCGCCTCATGGCGGCGGGCACGATCGAGGTCGCGCCGCTGGCATATATGCGTGGCAGGACCCTTAATGACGCCTTCATCATCCTGGACGAGGCACAGAACACCAGCCCCGAGCAGATGAAGATGTTCCTCACCCGCCTCGGCTTCGACTCGAAGATCGTCATCACCGGTGACATCACCCAGGTCGACCTGCCGGGCGGCACCAAGAGCGGCCTGCGGCAGGTCCAGGAGATCCTCGAAGGCGTGGAGGACGTCCACTTCTCGCGGCTCACCAGCAACGACGTGGTCCGGCACAAGCTGGTCGGCCGTATTGTCGACGCGTACGAGCAGTACGACAGCCGCAACGGAAAGTAAGTCGCGTAGACCCATGGCAATCGACGTCAACAACGAATCCGGCACGGACATCGACGAGCAGGCCGTCCTCGATGTCGCCCGCTACGCCCTCGCCCGGATGCGCATCCACCCGCTCTCCGAACTCTCGGTCATCGTCGTCGACGCCGAAGCCATGGAGCAGCTCCACATCCAGTGGATGGATCTCCCCGGCCCGACCGACGTGATGTCCTTCCCGATGGACGAGCTGCGCCCGCCCGCCAAGGACGACGACGAGCCCCCGCAGGGCCTGCTCGGCGACATCGTGCTCTGCCCGGAGGTGGCGCGGAAGCAGGGCCAGGAGGCGCCGACCGGCCACTCCATGGACGAGGAGCTCCAGCTGCTCACCGTCCACGGCGTGCTCCACCTCCTCGGCTACGACCACGAGGAGCCCGAGGAGAAGGCCGAGATGTTCGGCCTCCAGGCCGCCATCGTCGACGGCTGGCGCGCCGAGCGCGGGATCGAGGGGCCCTCCCCGGCTCCGACGTTCACGTGACCGGCCGGCTGATCGCGGCCGCGGTCCTGCTGCTCGTCGTCGCCTGGCTCGCCGCCTGCGCCGAGGCCGGCCTCGCCCGGACCACCCGGTTCCGGGCCGAGGAGGCCGTACGGTCGGCGCGGCGCGGCAGCGCCCGGCTGATGGCCGTCGCCGCCGACCCCACCCGCTATCTCAACGTGGCGCTGCTGGTGCGCGTCGCCTGCGAGATGGCGGCGGGCGTCGTCGTCACCTACGTCTGCCTGCGGGAGTTCGACGCCACCTGGCAGGCGCTGACCGTCGCCATCGCGGTGATGGTGCTCGTCAGCTACGTGGCCGTCGGCGTCTCCCCGCGCACGATCGGCGCCCAGCACCCGCTGGGCACCGCGACGGCCGCCGCGTACGTCCTGCTGCCGCTCGCCCGCATCATGGGCCCGGTGCCGCAGCTGCTGATCCTCCTCGGCAACGCCTTCACCCCCGGCAAGGGCTTCCGCAAGGGCCCCTTCGCCTCCGAGGCGGAGCTGCGGGCGATGGTCGACCTCGCGGAGAAGGAGTCGCTCATCGAGGACGACGAGCGCCGCATGGTGCACTCCGTCTTCGAGCTCGGCGACACCCTCGTCCGCGAGGTGATGGTGCCCCGCACCGACCTGGTCGTCATCGAGCGAGGCAAGACGATCCGTCAGGCGCTCACACTGGCGCTGCGCTCCGGCTTCTCCCGGATACCGGTGACCGGCGAGAGCGAGGACGACATCGTCGGTGTCGTCTACCTCAAGGACCTCGCCCGCAAGACGCACATCAGCCGTGACGCGGAGTCCGAGCTGGTCTCGACTGCGATGCGGCCCGCCGTCTTCGTCCCCGACACCAAGAACGCGGGCGACCTGCTGCGCGAGATGCAGCAGCAGCGCAACCACTGCGCGGTCGTCATCGACGAGTACGGCGGCACAGCCGGCATCGTCACCATCGAGGACATCCTCGAGGAGATCGTCGGCGAGATCACCGACGAGTACGACCGCGAGCTGCCGCCCGTCGAGGAACTCGGCGACGGCCGCTACCGCGTCACCGCCCGCCTCGACATCGGCGACCTCGGCGAGCTCTACGGTCTGGCCCTGGACGACGAGGACGTGGAGACGGTGGGCGGGCTGCTGGCCAAGGCGCTGGGGCGGGTGCCGATCGCCGGGGCGGTGGCGGAGGTGGGGCTCTCGGATTACGGGCTTGCCGATGTTGTCGGCGGGATGCGGGCGTTGCGGTTGACGGCGGAAGCGGCTGCGGGGCGGCGGAATCGCATTGTGACGGTGCTGGTGGAGCCGGTGCGGTTGCCGCTGGGCGGGGGCTGATCTTTCGCCTGCGGGTGCGTTGCCGCCTGCGGCGGGAGCGCCCTGCGGCCGCGTCCTCAAACGCCGGACGGGCTGGTTTTCCAGCCCGTCCGGCGTTTGAGGACAACGCGCGAAGCGTGTTGCGGGGTCTGGGGCAGCGCCCCAGTTTCGGGAAGGGGCGGGGTAGGGGAACAAAGCGCCGCAGGCGGCAACGCACCCGCACCCGATCAGGCCGAGGCGCGACCCCGTCGCAAGCCCACCGCCACCAAGATCGCCGCCACCGCGACAGCGACCGCGTCCGCCCCCAGCCCCAGCCGGATACCCCCCAGCGTCGAGGACGCGAAGGACGCCCCCCCGTCCCGCAGCGAAGCGATCCGCGCCGAGGACAGCGCGCTGAGCAGCGGGATGCCGAGGGTGAGGCCCACCTGCTGGGAGCTGGTGACCAGGCCCGTCGCCAGGCCCTGTTCGGCGTCCGGCAGGCCCGACGTCGCGGTGACGCCGTAGGCCACGATCGCCCACAGGTGGCCGATGCACGCGATCGTCACCCCGGCCAGCGCCAGCCACGCGCTCGACCGCCCGAGGCCGAGGCCGAGCAGGGTGGCGGTGAAGACGGCCTGGATGACCAGGCCCGTCACCAGTGTGTTGCGGGTCCCGAGGCGGGCGATGACCTTCGGTGCGGTCATCCCGGCGAGGGCCGCGAAGACGCCCTGCACGCCGAAGACCAGGCCCGTGCGGAAGGGCGAGAGGTCCAGGACCTCCTGGAGGTAGAGGGTGAGCAGGAAGACGACCGCGCTCATCATCGAGAAGGTGGCGAGACCGGCCAGGTTCCCCCAGGCGACCGTCCGGCGCCGCAGCATCGGCAGCGACACCAGTGGCTCCGCCGCCCGCGACTCCACGGCCACGAAGGCGACGAGCAGGACGATTCCGACGATCAGGGTGGCGATCACGTCGACGCCGCCGAAGCCGCGCTGTGCGGCCGTCGACAGGGCGTAGATCACCGCCAGCAGGCCGCCGGTCACGGTCACCGCGCCCGGGATGTCGACGCGCGGCCGCCGCGGATGCCTGGACTCGGTGAGCAGACCGGGGGCGACGGCCAGGATGCCGATGCCGGCCACGGCCAGCAGGCCCATCGTGGAGCGCCAGCCCAGGGAGTCCGTCATCACGCCGCCGAGCACCATGCCGACGGTGTAGCCCAGCGACAGCAGCGTGCCGCTGATACCGAGCGCCTTCTCGCGCTGCGGGCCCTCGGCGAAGGTGGTGGTCAGCAGGGACATGCCGGTCGGCACGATGACGGCCGAGCCCAGTCCCTGGAGGGCGCGCCCGGCGAGGAAGACCGCCGGGTTCCAGGCGAACGCGGCGAGCACGGAGGCCGCGGTGAAGAGCGCGAGCCCGGTCAGGAAGAGCCTGCGCCGCCCGTAGCGGTCGGCGATCCGGCCGAAGAGCAGCAGGAAGCCGCCCGCGGGCAGCGCGCACGCGGTGACCGCCCACTGGAGATCGGCTTGCCCCATGCCCAGGTCGTCACCGAGGACGGGCAGCGCCACGTTCAGGATGGAGAAGTCGAGCGCGATGATGAACTGCGCCGCACACAGCACCAGCAGGATCATCTTCGCGCGGGTGGTCATGCCGTCCGCCGCCGGCGGTGGGGAGGTGGTCAGGGAAGGGGAACTGTCGATCGCCATGGGCATCACCCTCCGGCGTACGGAATACCGGTGGGGAGACAGTGTTTATGGTGGTGCCCGTACCACCAGGCGAGGGGGAGCCGTTGACAGCCGGTCCGATCGAGGCGCAGACCACACCAGCCGGGGCCAAATCGCGCCGGCGTCAGGAGCTGCGCGACTTCCTGATGAGCCGTCGGGCCCGGGTGAGCCCGGCCGACGTCGGCCTGCCGGACGGCGGCGCCCGGCGCCGCACCCCGGGGCTGCGCCGTGAGGAGGTGGCCGTGCTCGCAGGGGTCGGCGCGTCCTGGTACCAGTGGCTGGAGCAGGGGCGGGAGATCACCGTCTCGCCGCAGGTGCTCGACGCCGTCGCGCGCGTACTGAAGCTGGAGGGGCCGGAGCGCCGCCACCTCTACGCCCTGGCCGGGCTGAACCCGCCGCTGCCGGAGACGGTCTACGACCTGGAATACCTGTGCGCGGGCCTGCACCGGCTGATCGACGCCTGGATGCCCTACCCGGCGCACATCATGGACCCGTACTGGAACACCGTCGCCTACAACGAGGCGGCCGGGGTGGTCATGGGCTTCCGCGTGGAGACCGTGCAGAACTGCCTCATGACGTTCTTCACCGACCCCGTCTACCGCGCGCGGGCCGCGAACTGGGACGACAACGCCCACCGCGTCGTCGCGCAGTTCCGCTCCGCCTGGTCGGAGCGCCCCGACGACGAGGGGTTCCAGGCGATCGTCGACGAACTCTCCGAGCAGAGCGAGGAGTTCGTCGAGCTGTGGGCGCGCGGTGACGTGCACGACGGTGGCCAGCTGGTCAAGGAGCTGGAGCACCCGCTGGTCGGCGCGCTGTACTTCGAGAGCACCCAGCTGCGCGTCCCGGCCCGCCCGGACCTGACGATCGTGCTGCACAACCCGGTGCCGGAGTCGGGCACGGCGGCCAAGGTCGAATGGCTCACCTCGCCGGAGGGCCGCCGCGGGATGTACTCGGTCGCGGGCTGAGCAGCCCCGCGCACCTCTTCCGGTCTTCCGGTCTTCCGAGGTCCGGGTGCCGCTGCCCGCGGGGCGCTGCATATGCTCGCGCGTATGACGGAGACGCTGGACCCAGAAGACCGCAAGATCATCACGCTGGCCCGCTCCGCGCGCGCCCGCAACGCCGTCCCCGAGGGCGCCGCCGTGCGCGACGAGACCGGCCGGACCTACGTCGCCGGGACCGTCGCGCTCGACTCGCTCAGGCTGAGCGCCCTCCGGACCGCCGTCGCGATGGCCGTGGCCAGCGGCGCGAAGTCGCTGGAGGCCGCGGCCGTCGTCTCCGAGCTCGCCGTCGTCCCCGAGGCGGACCGCGCGGCCGTACGGGACCTGGGCGGCCCGGACACCCTCGTCCTGCTGGCGGGCCCGGACGGCACGCTGCTCGCGAAGCTCCTGGCGGGCTGACCGGGCGGCTCCGCCCGGGAGCCGGCCGACGTGACCACCGCTGGTCGGCGGTCGCCGGGGGATCGGGGAGAATATCGAGTATGGATAGAGCCTCCTCCCCGTCCCAGGCCCCTCACCGCGCGGGCTTCGCGTGCTTCGTCGGCCGCCCCAACGCGGGCAAGTCGACCCTGACCAACGCACTGGTGGGGACGAAGGTCGCGATCACGTCCAACCGGCCGCAGACCACCCGCCACACCGTGCGCGGCATCGTGCACCGCCCCGACGCCCAGCTCGTGCTGGTGGACACGCCCGGTCTGCACAAGCCCCGGACGCTGCTCGGCGAGCGGCTGAACGACGTGGTGCGCACCACGTGGGCCGAGGTCGACGTGATCGGCTTCTGCCTGCCCGCCGACCAGAAGCTCGGCCCCGGCGACCGCTACATCGCCTCCGAGCTGGCCGGCATCAAGAAGACCCCCAAGGTCGCCATCGTCACCAAGACGGACCTGGTGGACTCCAAGGCCCTCGCGGAGCAGCTGATCGCGATCCATCAGCTGGGCGAGGAGCTCGGCATCGAGTGGGCGGAGATCATCCCGGTCTCGGCCGTGGGCGACAAGCAGGTGTCGCTGCTCGCCGACCTGCTGGTGCCGATGCTGCCGGAGAGCCCGCCGCTCTACCCCGAGGGCGATCTCACCGACGAGCCCGAGCAGATCATGGTCGCCGAGCTGATCCGCGAGGCGGCGCTGGAGGGCGTGCGGGACGAGCTGCCGCACTCGATCGCCGTCGTGGTCGAGGAGATGCTGCCGCGGGAGGACCGCCCGGCGAACAAGCCGCTGCTGGACATCCACGCGAACGTCTACATCGAGCGCCCCAGCCAGAAGGGGATCATCATCGGCCCCAAGGGCTCCCGGCTGAAGGAGGTCGGCATGAAGTCCCGCAAGCACATCGAGGCGCTCCTCGGTACCCCGGTCTACCTCGACCTGCACGTGAAGGTCGCGAAGGACTGGCAGCGCGACCCGAAGCAGCTGCGCAAGCTCGGTTTCTAAGCCCCCGCCGCGCCTGCCGGGGTGCCTCTGGCGCCCCGCGCGCGGCTGCGGGTCGTCGCCGGTCGCTCGCGCAGTTCCCAGCGCCCCTTACGGGGCGCCTCCCTACGCCCCCTCCTTGAGCACCGTCTGGATCAGTTCGCGCTGGTCGTGTGTGAGGTGGGGGTCCGCGAGGCGGACCGAGCGGCCGTCCACGGTGATCTCGTAGTGGAAGCCGTCCGGGACGCCCCGCCCCGGGGCGTCGTGGCCGGGGGCCAGCGCCCGGTGGGCCAGGGCCTCCAGGTGGGTCGCGTCGGGCCGGCAGCTGGTGTCCAGCTCGGCCCGACGCTCGATTCCGGTAAAACCGCCGGTTCGGGTGATGGCGATCCGCATGTCGCCATCCTTACCCCGTAAGGCCGTCCCTACGAGGTGGGAACCCCCACCTGCGACCACGCCTTGAGAACGGCCGAAATCGCGTCCCCCTCGCCGTAGAGGCTCCGGGCCGTCGCCGCCGTCAGCCGCGCGAACTCCGCGAAATCGGCGTCGGAGGCCAGCTGCCCGCCGGTCAGCGTGGCGTACCAGACCTTCCCGGCCCGTTCCCAGGCGTGGCCCCCGAGCGCGCTCGCCACGAGGTAGAAGGCGTGGTTGGGGATGCCGGAGTTGGTGTGCACGCCACCGTTGTCACGCGAGGTCCGCACGTAGTCGTCCATGGTGGCGGGCTGTGGGTCCTTGCCCAGCTGCGGGTCGTCGTAGGCCGTGCCCGGCGCCTTCATGGAGCGCAGTGCCGTGCCGTGGATGTGCGGTCCCAGCAGTCCCTGGCCGATCAGCCAGTCGGCCTGGTCGGCGGTCTGCCCGAGCGCGTACTGCTTGATCAGCGAGCCGAAGACGTCCGACAGGGACTCGTTGAGCGCGCCCGACTGGCCGTAGTACTCCAGGTTGGCCGTGTACTGGGTCACGCCGTGGGTGAGCTCGTGGCCGATGACGTCCACCGAGACGGTGAAGTCGCCGAAGAGCCGTCCGTCGCCGTCCCCGAACACCATCTGGGTGCCGTCCCAGAAGGCGTTGTCGTAATTCGTGCCGTAATGGACGGTGGCATTCAGGGGGAGCCCGGCATCGTCGACGGAATGCCGGCCGTATGCCTTGAGGTAGAAGTCGAAGGTGGCGCCGAGCGCGGAATTCGCGCGGTTGACCGTGCCGTCCTTGGCCGGGCCGTCGCCTTCGGCGTGCACCTCCGTGCCGGGTGTCGTCTCCTGGTGCCCGGCGTCGTAGATCGTCCGCCGGGGGGTGTCGGAGGGGGTACCCGCTGGTGCCGCGGCGCTGCCGAGGGTGGCGACGCGGCGGCGGGTGCGGTGGAGGGAGTCGTGTTCGAGGGTGCGCCGGGCGGGCTCGTAGACCGTCGGGTCGTCCGATTCGGCGAGCCTGTCCAGGATGTGAGGAGGCACGATGGTGCAGAAAACCGGTTTCATGGCGGCAATGTGGCACCGGCCCTCCGGCTTGTCACTGCTTGGCGTCACGATTAATGAAATCGAGTGGTTGGCCATCATTTGAGGGACGGCAATTCCACATTCCCCTCTCCGGCTGCTCCGGCTGCTCCGGCCCCCGGTGCCCCGTGGGACCCATGAGCGATCGCGTCCCGCATGCTGATACGGGGGGTCCATGGCGCGGCGCGCTCGGTTATCGTGCTGAGCATCATGCGTTTCGGGCTGCTTCTCCTTAGCTGCCGCGGCGAGGGTCTGCAGTAGGCCGACTCCCTCCCCGCGGAGTTCGGTGTTGCGGTCACTTGCCGGTGACCCGCCCCGTCGGCCGCCCAGCGGACACACGAGGAGCCCCACGCAGATGCCCGAGCCCCGCACCACCCAGATCGCGGCCGTACGCCCTCCCACGCCCGTCACCGCGGCGACCGTGACCCAGCGCCCCTCGGGGATGCCGGTCCACAAATACGGGCCCTACGAGGCCGTCGACCTCCCCGGCCGCACCTGGCCCGACCGGCGCATCACCGCCGCCCCCCGCTGGCTCTCCACCGACCTGCGCGACGGCAACCAGGCGCTGATCGACCCGATGTCCCCGGCCCGCAAGCGCGAGATGTTCGACCTGCTGGTGCGCATGGGCTACAAGGAGATCGAGGTCGGCTTCCCCTCCTCCGGCGCCACCGACTTCGACTTCGTGCGGTCGATCATCGAGGACGGCGCGATCCCCGAGGACGTGACGATCTCCGTCCTCACCCAGGCGCGCGAGGAGCTGATCGAGCGGACCGTGGAGTCGCTGCGCGGCGCCCACCGCGCGACCGTCCACCTCTACAACGCCACCGCGCCCGTCTTCCGCCGGGTGGTCTTCCGCGGCTCCCGCGAGCAGGTCAGGCAGATCGCGGTCGACGGCACCCGGCTGGTCGTGGAGTACGCCGAGAAGATCCTCGGTGATGAGACGGTCTTCGGCTACCAGTACAGCCCCGAGATCTTCACCGACACCGAGCTGGACTTCGCCCTGGAGGTCTGCGAGGGCGTCATGGACGTCTGGCAGCCCGAGGCCGGGCGGGAGATCATCCTCAATCTGCCGGCCACGGTGGAGCGGTCCACCCCGAGCACCCACGCCGACCGCTTCGAATGGATGTCGCGGCACCTGTCCCGGCGCGAGCACGTCTGTCTGTCCGCCCACCCCCACAACGACCGGGGCACGGCCGTCGCGGCCGCCGAGCTGGCGGTCATGGCGGGCGCGGACCGCGTCGAGGGCTGCCTCTTCGGCCAGGGCGAGCGCACCGGCAACGTCGACCTCGTCACCCTGGGCATGAACCTCTTCTCCCAGGGCGTCGACCCGCAGATCGACTTCTCGCAGATCGACGAGGTCCGCCGCACCGCCGAGTACTGCAACCAGATGGAGGTCCACCCGCGCCACCCCTACGCGGGCGACCTGGTCTACACCGCCTTCTCCGGCTCCCACCAGGACGCCATCAAGAAGGGCTTCGAGGCGATGGAGGCCACCGCTGCCGCCGCCGGGAAGACCGTGGACGACATCGAGTGGGCCGTCCCCTATCTGCCCATCGACCCGAAGGACGTCGGACGCTCGTACGAGGCGGTCATCCGCGTCAACTCGCAGTCCGGCAAGGGCGGTATCGCCTACGTCCTGAAGAACGACCACAGCCTGGACCTGCCGCGCCGGATGCAGATCGAGTTCTCCCGGATCATCCAGGCGAAGACGGACGCCGAGGGCGGCGAGGTGACCCCGCAGGAGATCTGGTCGGTCTTCCAGGACGAGTACCTGCCCACCGACGACAACCCCTGGGGCCGGATCGCCCTGCGCTCCCACCAGACCTCGACCACCAGCGAGGGCACCGACGCGCTCACCGTCGAGGCGGTCGTGGACGGCGCGGACACCGTGCTGACCGGCACCGGCAACGGTCCGATCTCCGCCTTCTTCGACGCGCTCGCCGCGGTCGGGGTCGACGCCCGCCTGCTGGACTACTCCGAGCACACCATGAGCGAGGGCGCGAGCGCCCGCGCCGCCTCGTACATCGAGTGCGTGATCGACGGCAAGGTGCTGTGGGGCATCGGCACCGACCCCAACACCACGCGCGCCTCGATCAAGGCGGTCGTCTCCGCGGTCAACCGGGCCTACCGGGGCTGACGTCGGTCAAGAACGTGCCACCGAAACCACCGTATCCGGTGGCTCGGTGGCGTGTTCGCCCCACTGCCGCCCGAAGTCTGCGCACGGGGTACTGACGCCACATCAACGATGTGGCTAACATCACGTCAACGCGGCGACGAGGCCGTGGCGTTATGGAGGTGCGCCGTGATGCACGCGCGAGGCCGATCCGGTCCGGACCGGTGTGTGGTGGGCGTACGCACCGTATGGCGCACCGTCGGCGACGGCGAGTTCTACTGCCCCGGCTGCGGCGGCGACCGCAACTACCGCCGCCGTACGGGCCGCCGCCGGCTCGTCGCCTTCGGGGTGCCGCTGCTGCCGCGCGGGCCGGCCGGCCCGATCGTCGAGTGCACCGCCTGCCGGGCCCGCTACAGCACGGACATCCTCGACCACCCCACCACCACGCGCTTCTCCGCGATGCTCCGCGACGCCGTGCACACCGTCGCCCTCGCCGTTCTCGCCGCGGGCGGCACCGAGGCGCGTACGGTCCGCAGGGCCGCGGTCGGCGCGGTGCGCGCCGCGGGCTTCGTCGACTGCAGCGAGGAGCAGCTGATCACCCTGATCGAGGCGCTCGCCGCGGACACCGGCCGGCTCCCCGGGACGTATCCGAGCGGCGGCGGCCTCGGTGACGGCGGCTGCGGCCGCGACGGCTTCGACCCCCGCGGCACGGCCCTGGCCATCGAGCTCCACGAGGCGCTGGAGCCACTCGCTCCGCACCTCGCCCCGGCCGGCCGGGAGACGATCCTCCTCCAGGGCGCCCGCATCGCCCTGGCCGACGGCCCCTACCGCCCCGCGGAACGCGAGGTCCTGTCCACGGTGGGCCGGGCCCTCCTCCTCCGCCCGGAAGACACGGACCGCCTCCTCGCCTCGGCCCGCACGCCGTCGTAGGACTCCCTCACGCCCGGGACGGGTTCGGCCTCCCCGTCCGGCGGCGGCGGCCCGTGGGGCGGCGGCGCTGCCGGCGGATCAGCCAGAGGCCGCCGAGGACCACGGGGAACGCCGCCACGGCGCTGAGCAGCAGGGCCGTCGAGACCGTGTCCGTGGCGAGGGGCGCGAAGAAGGCGATGAGCGCCAGGCAGCTGCCCGACGCGATCGCGACGCTGATCTGCCACAGCGAGCGCGCGGGGGCGGCCGAGGTCCAGCGGGCGAGGCCCTGGGCGAACCAGAGGAACATCGCGCTGAGCGGCAGCAGCGCCAGGCCGATGCCCAGCGGGAGGCGGTACGCCTCCTTGGGGCGGTCGGTGGCGTCCTGCCGCATGCCGTGGAAGTCGACGTAGCGGACCTTGCCCCGCCACGACGTCATCGCCACCCGGTCCCCGCGCCCGACCGCGCCGAAGACCGACGTCGACCGGCTCATGTCCACGCGGTGGGAGCCCCCGTCGTGCCCGGTCAGCGTGAGCCAGTGGTGCTCCGTCCCGCCGTCGGTCACGGTCTCGGTCTTCTCGACGGTGGCCGGAACGGTCTTCCGGCACTCCGTGGACGGCTCGTCCGGCAGACAGGCGGGGGCCGTCGCGAAGGCCCAGGCGTCGGCCCGCTTGCCGGGCACGGTGACACCCAGCAGAAAGGCCGCGACGACGGCCAGTCCGAGGCCGGCCACTCCCATGGCGAGCGTCGGCAAGGGGTTCCGGAGCGACGGGAAGATCAACATGCCGACATTCTCCAATGCTTCCGGCCCCGGTCCCGCCCGAGGGGAAACGCACCTCGGCCCGTACGGGAGAATGGCCCCATGAGTCTGTTCCGCGACGACGGCGTCGTACTGAGAACCCAGAAGCTGGGCGAGGCGGACCGGATCATCACGTTGCTCACCCGGGGGCACGGGCGCGTACGGGCCGTGGCCCGCGGCGTGCGGCGGACCAAGTCGAAGTTCGGGGCGCGGCTGGAGCCGTTCTCGCACGTGGACGTGCAGTTCTTCGCGCGCGGCGGCGAGCTGATCGGCCGCGGCCTGCCGCTGTGCACCCAGAGCGAGACCATCGCCGCGTACGGCGGCGGCATCGTCACCGACTACGCCCGCTACACCGCGGGCACCGCCATGCTGGAGACCGCCGAGCGGTTCACCGACCACGAGGGCGAGCCCGCCGTGCAGCAGTACCTGCTGCTCGTCGGCGGCCTGCGGACGCTCGCCGCGGGCGAGCACGCCCCGCACCTGATCCTCGACGCGTTCCTGCTGCGCTCGCTCGCCGTCAACGGCTACGCGCCCAGCTTCGAGGCCTGCGCCAAGTGCGGAATGCCCGGACCGAACCGATTCTTCTCGGTGGCCGCGGGCGGCGTGGTGTGCGGTGACTGCCGGGTGCCCGGAAGCGTCGTACCCTCCTCGGAGTCGATCGGGCTCCTCGGCGCGCTGCTGACCGGGGACTGGGCGACGGCGGACGCGTGCGAGGCGCGGCACGTCCGGGAGGGCAGCGGCCTGGTGGCGGCGTATCTGCACTGGCACCTGGAGCGGGGGCTCCGCTCCCTCCGTTACGTAGAGAAGTGACGCAGCAGACCCTGGCATCGAGGAGAAGTGGCACGCATGGCACGACGCGGGATTCTGGGCCGTTCCCGACGCGAGTACCGCACACCCGACCCGCATCCGTCCGGGGCGCGGCCGCCGAAGATCCCCGGCGAGCTGGTCCCGAACCACGTGGCCATCGTCATGGACGGCAACGGCCGCTGGGCGAAGGAGCGCGGGCTGCCGCGCACGGAGGGCCACAAGGTCGGCGAGGGCGTCGTCATGGACGTCCTCAAGGGCTGCCTGGAGATGGGCGTCAAGAACCTCTCCCTGTACGCCTTCTCGACCGAGAACTGGAAGCGCTCGCCCGAAGAGGTGCGCTTCCTGATGAACTTCAACCGTGACGTCATCCGCCGCCGCCGCGACGAAATGGACGAGCTCGGCATCCGGGTCCGCTGGACCGGACGCATGCCGAAGCTCTGGAAGTCGGTGGTCGAGGAGCTCCAGGTCGCCCAGGAGCAGACCAAGAACAACGACGCCATGACGATGTACTTCTGCGTCAACTACGGCGGCCGCGCGGAGATCGCCGACGCGGCGGCGGCCATCGGGCGCGACATCGCCGCGGGCCGGCTCGACCCGGCGAAGGTCTCGGAGAAGACCTTCGCGAAGTACCTCTACTACCCGGACATGCCGGACGTCGACCTCTTCGTCCGCCCGTCCGGGGAGCAGCGCACGTCCAACTACCTGATCTGGCAGAGCGCTTACGCCGAGATGGTCTTCCAGGACGTGCTCTGGCCCGACTTCGACCGCCGAGACCTGTGGCGCGCCTGCCTGGAGTTCGCCCAGCGGGACCGCCGCTTCGGCGGCGCGGTCCCGAACGAGGACCAGCTCGACAAGGGGATCACCGCGGGCGAGTGAGACCCGCGTACAGCTGTGCCCCGGGCGTCGTCCGACGCCCGGGGCACAGCTGTGTGATCGTCAGGCGCGGGGCCGGTCCGGTGCCGCGGCGCAGTCCCCGCAGGTGCCGAAGATCTCGATGGTGTGGGCGACGTCCTCGAAGCCGTGCTCGGCGGCGATGGAGTCCGCCCACTTCTCCACCGCGGGCCCCTCGACCTCGACGGCCTTGCCGCAGACCCGGCACACCAGGTGGTGGTGGTGCCCGCTGGAGCAGCGGCGGTAGACCGACTCGCCCTCGCTGGTGCGCAGCACGTCGACCTCGCCCGCGTCGGCGAGGGACTGGAGCGTGCGGTAGACGGTGGTCAGACCCACCGAGGCACCGCGGTGCCTGAGCATGTCGTGGAGCTCTTGAGCGCTACGGAACTCGTCCACCTCGTCGAGCGCGGCCGAGACCGCGGCCCGCTGCTTGGTGGACCGGCCGCGTACGGGGGGACCCGCGGTCGCCACTGTTGCCTCCAAAAGCTCGCCTGAACACCCATCCGCACGTGTCGCACGGCCAATTGTGCCAGTCCGCGGGACCGGGTGTGTAAGCCCCGAGACGCACCTCGGACCTGTACGCCGGGCGCCGCGTGCCGTACGCGGGTGCGGGACCGGTGCGCCGGGCGCGTGCGGCGGAGGGCGCGGGCCGGTCCCGGGGCGGGGGGGGCGTCCGTCAGACCCGCACGTCGTCGGCGGGCCGGCGGGCGTCGGGCACCGTGAGCGTGCAGCCGTCCTCGGCGGCCGCGGCGGCCTGCCGGGCGCGTTTCCTCGCGAGGGGGGTCGCGAGGGCGGTCAGGGTGACGAAGACGCCGATGGCGAGCAGCACGATGGAGGCGCCCGAGGGCACGTTCACGTAGTACGACAGTGTGGTGCCGGAGACGGTCACCAGCACGCCGATGGCGATGGCCAGCGCGAAGGTCATCGCGAAGCTGCGGGCGATCTGCTGCGAGGCGGCCACGGGGATCACCATCAGGGCGCTGACGAGCAGCAGCCCGACGACGCGCATGGCGACGGTGACGGTCACCGCGGCGGTGACCGCGATCAGCAGGTTCAGCAGCCGCACGGGGAGCCCCGTGACGCGGGCGAACTCCTCGTCCTGGCAGATGGCGAAGAGCTGGCGGCGCAGGCCCAGGGTGGTCAGGATCACGAACGCCGCCAGGATGCAGATCGCCACGATGTCCTGTTGCGAGACGGTGGTGATCGAGCCGAAGAGGTACGTCGTGAGGTTGGCGTTGGAGCCGCTGGAGGACAGGCTCATCAGCATCACGCCGCCGGCCATGCCGCCGTAGAAGAGCATGGCGAGGGCGATGTCGCCGCGGGCCTTGCCGTAGGAGCGGATCAGCTCCATCACCACGGCGCCGACGACGCAGACGGCGGTGGCCATCCACACCGGGCTGGTGTTGAGCAGGAAGCCGAGGCCGACGCCGGTGAGCGCCACGTGGCCGATGCCGTCGCCCATCAGCGCCTGGCGGCGCTGGACGAGGAAGGTGCCGATCGCGGGCGCGGTGAGGCCGACCACGAGGGCGGCGAGCAGGGCCCGCTGCATGAAGGCGAAGTCGAGGATGTCCATCAGGTGAGCAGCCCTGTCCGTATGGGTTCCGCTGCCGGGCCGGCGTGCGGGTGTACGTGGTCGTGGCCGGGCAGCGCGTGCTGTCCGACGGCCTCCGGCGGCGGGCCGTCGTGGACGACGCAGCCGTCGCGGAGCACGACCGCGCGGTCGATGAGCGGCTCCAGGGGGCCGAGCTCGTGCAGGACGAGGAGGACGGTCGCGCCCCGCTCGACCTGGGCGCGCAGGGCGGCCGCGAGGACCTCCTGGCTGGCCAGGTCGACGCCCGCCATCGGCTCGTCCATGATCAGCAGCTCGGGTTCCACGGCCAGCGCGCGGGCGATCAGCACGCGCTGGTGCTGGCCGCCGGAGAGCGCGTCCACGGAGTCCTTGATGCGGTCGGCCATGCCGACGAGCTCCAGGGCCGCGACGACGGCCTCGCGGTCCGCCTTGCGCATGATGCCGAGCCGGGTGCGGGCCAGCCGGCCCGCGGAGACGACCTCGCCGACGGTCGCGGGCACCCCGCCCGCGGCGGTGGTGCGCTGGGGTACGTAGCCGAGCCGGGCCCAGTCGCGGAAGCGGCGCCGCGGGGTGCCGAAGAGGTCGAGCTCGCCGCCGGTCAGCGGCACCTGGCCGACGATCGCGCGGACGGCCGTGGACTTGCCGGAGCCGTTGGCGCCGAGCAGTGCCACGACCTCGCCGCGCTTCACGGTCAGGTCCACGCCGCGCAGCACCGGGCGCGAGCCCAGGGTGGCGGTCGCGCCGCGCAGGGATATGACGGGCCGGCCGTCCATGTCGTTGACCTCCGTCACTTGGTGCCGAGCGCCTTCTGGAGGGCGGCGAGGTTGGACTCCATGACGGCGAAGTAGTCGTCGCCCTTGGACTTGCCGGTGATGCCTTCGAGCGGGTCGAGGACGTCCGTGCCCACCCCGAGGTCCTTGGCCAGGGTCCTGGCCGTGGCCGGGTTGGCGATCGTCTCGAAGAAGACGGTGCTGACGTGGTGGTCCTTGGCCAGCTGGTGGAGGTCCTTCATCCGGGCGGCGCTGGGCTCGGACTCCGGGTCCAGGCCGCTGATGGCCTCCTCGGTGAGCCCGTAGCGCTCGGCGAGGTAGCCGAAGGCCGCGTGAGTGGTGATGAAGGTGTCGGAGGCGCGGTTCTTCAGGCCGTCGGCGAACTTCGTGTTCAGCGCGTCCAGCTTCTTGACCAGCGCGTCCGTGTTCTTCTGGAAGTCCGCCCTGTGCTCGGGGTCGGCCTCGGCGAGGGTCTTGTTCACTCCCTTGGCGACCTCGGCGTACTTCACCGGATCCAGCCAGATGTGCGGGTCCTTGCCGGCCTCGGACTCCGAGTGGGAGTGGTTGTCGCCGGTGGAGTGGTGGTGGCCGTCCACCTCGGTGCCGTGCTCCTCCAGATCGGTGAGGGAGGCCGCGTCGGCGACGTGCTTGTTCCCGGACTGCTTGATCGCCGCGTCCACGGCGGGCTGGAGGCCCTTGAGGTAGACGATCGCGCCCGCGTCGGAGAGGGAGCCGGTCTGCCTGGGCGTGAGCTCCAGGTCGTGCGGCTCGACACCGGGCTTCGTCAGGTTGGTCACGCTGACGTGGTCGCCGCCGATCTCCTTGGCCAGGAACTCCATCGGGTAGAAGGAGGCGATCACCTTCGTCCTGCCGTCCGCCGCCTTGCCCGCCGCGTCGGAGGAGGAGCACGCGGAGAGCGTGAGCAGCCCCAGGGCTGCGGCCGTGGCGACGGCGGCGGTGGTTATTCGGGGGGAGTACGGACGGCTTACGTTCATGACAGTCATTTTCAACAAAAGTGGAAACGATTGTCAACAACATGTTCGCAAAGGGGGCGCAACCGGGCCGCCCGGCCGATCGGGTCAAGCCAAGGCCAGAGCCGATTTGATGAGAGGGGGTGCGCCGCCGGTAACCTGAAGCATTCGCTGTTCGTCGTCGCAATGAAGAGAGCACCGTGGCCGCCGACAAGATCGACACCATCGTCAGCCTGAGCAAGCGCCGTGGCTTTGTCTATCCGTGCAGTGAGATCTACGGCGGACAGCGTGCCGCCTGGGATTACGGACCGCTCGGTGTGGAGCTCAAGGAGAACATCAAGCGTCAGTGGTGGCGCTCCATGGTCACCTCGCGCGACGACGTGGTCGGTCTCGACTCGTCGGTGATCCTCGCCCGCGAGGTCTGGGAGGCGTCCGGCCACGTCGCCACCTTCTCCGACCCGCTGACCGAGTGCACCTCCTGCCACAAGCGCTACCGCGCGGACCACCTGGAGGAGGCGTACGAGGCCAAGCACGGCAAGCTGCCCGCGAACGGCCTCGCCGACATCAACTGCCCGAACTGCGGCAACAAGGGCCAGTT
The DNA here is from genome assembly GCF_040689515.1 of Streptomyces sp. NPDC051173. Taxonomy (NCBI): domain Bacteria; kingdom Bacillati; phylum Actinomycetota; class Actinomycetes; order Kitasatosporales; family Streptomycetaceae; genus Streptomyces; species Streptomyces sp. NPDC051173. The sequence goes on along the minus strand of NZ_JBFBBD010000035.1, from coordinate 18,600 downwards.
CACCGAGCCCAAGCAGTTCTCCGGCCTGCTCGCCACCCACCTCGGCCCGACCCAGGACACCGGCTCGGTGACCTACCTGCGCCCCGAGACTGCCCAGGGCATCTTCACCAACTTCGCCCAGGTGCAGACGACTTCGCGCAAGAAGCCCCCGTTCGGCATCGCCCAGACGGGCAAGTCCTTCCGCAACGAGATCACGCCGGGCAACTTCATCTTCCGCACCCGCGAGTTCGAGCAGATGGAGATGGAGTTCTTCGTCAAGCCGGGCGAGGACGAGCAGTGGCACGAGTACTGGATGCAGCAGCGCTGGAGCTGGTACACCGGCCTCGGCATGCGCGAGGAGAACATGCGGTGGTACGAGCACGCCGCTGAGAAGCTCTCCCACTACTCCAAGCGCACCGTCGACATCGAGTACCGCTTCAACTTCGGCGGCTCGGAGTTCTCGGAGCTGGAGGGTGTGGCCAACCGCACCGACTTCGACCTCAAGGCGCACTCCGCGGGCTCCGGCCAGGACCTGTCGTACTTCGACCAGGAGGCCGGCGAGCGCTACTTCCCGTACGTCATCGAGCCGGCGGCCGGCCTCAACCGCGCCATGCTCGCCTTCATGCTCGACGCGTACAACGAGGACGAGGCGCCGAACGCCAAGGGCGTCATGGAGAAGCGCGTCGTGATGCGCCTCGACCCGCGCCTCGCGCCGGTCAAGGTCGCGGTCCTGCCGCTCTCCCGCAACCCGCAGCTCTCCCCGAAGGCCAAGGGCCTCGCGGCGGACCTGCGCAAGAACTGGAACATCGAGTTCGACGACGCGGGCGCGATCGGCCGCCGCTACCGCCGCCAGGACGAGATCGGCACGCCGTTCTGCGTCACGGTCGACTTCGACACGCTCGACGACAACGCCGTGACCGTGCGCGAGCGCGACACGATGAAGCAGGAGCGGGTGTCTCTCGACCAGATCGAGAGCTACCTGGGCTCGCGCCTGCTGGGCTGCTGACGCTTTTCGCCGCGCGAAGGCCCCGGTTCCCGCTTCGGCGGGGGCCGGGGCCTTCGGGTTTTCTTCTTCAGCTCTGCCAGTCGGCGGTGTCGAGCTCGAAGTCGAAGGGGGCGGGGATGTGGACCTTGTCGCCGAACTTGACCTGGGTGTGGGCACGGTAGCCCTTGTCGGGGCTCGGGTCGTGGTACACGGTGACAGCCGAATTGAGGATGTCCACCAGGATGTACACCGGCACGCCTGCCTTGCCGTAGACCTCGAGCTTGCCCCGGCGGTCGAAATCGGCAGTCGAGGCGGATGTCAGCTCGCCGACCAAGGAGAGCGCTTCGCCGGGGAGGTGGATGCTGTCCACCTTCGTCAGCTCTTCGTCTGAAACGTGGACGTCGGGGCCGTAGTTGCCGCCGTGGCCCGAGAACTTGAAAAGGAGCGGAGAACGGTCCGCCAGATGTCCCTCAGGTGCATGCGGCTCAAGTTGTCGCACGAGGTTGACCAGCATGGGGCGGTATTTGCCCTTGGACCACGGCGACACGACGATTCTCCCCCTGATGATCTCTGATCGGTAGCCGTCCGGGAGGTGTGCGTCGACGTGCTCCAGGATGTGGCAAAGCTCCTCGAACCCCCCCGGCTCCGGGGCGGGATCTATCGCCTGAGGCGTCACGCATGGAATCTCGACCATGACTGCCATGATGCTCCCTTCTTGTCGGGTGACGGCGACGCCACACAACGTAGTAATGGCCCCGGTGGCCCGCGCGACTTCGATCGAGCGTTCGCCCGAAAGGGTGTCGAACGCCCCGAAGCCCAACCCCCTTCCGTTTGTGACATGGACACGGCATCATTCGCCTGCGGCCGCATGTCGGCCCCGCATCGGCAGCGGTCCCGTTCCGTCCCCACACGGAAAGGCCCACCCCATGTCCCGAAAACGCCTGGCAGGGCTGGCAGTCGGAGTGACGGTCATGGCCGCGGCGGCCATGCTTCCGCAGGCCACGACGGCCCTCGCCGGAGCCTCGCAGCGCGGTGCCCACCGTGACACCGACGTCGTCTACGAGGTCCCCACCCACCACAAGCAGGACGCGCAGACCCTGATCACCGCCGGGTACGACCTCCTGGAGCGGCGTCAGGGCGACAACCTCTTCGTCCTCGGCGACCGGACGACCGGCGACGGGCTGCGCCGCCTCGGCTTCGCCCCGACCGTCGTCCAGACCGTGAAAAGACCGGCTGCCGGGAAGACGGCGACGGCGGGTGACACGTACGACGGCGGCTATCACACCGTCGGCGCGCAGTACGCGCACCTGGACCAGCTCGCCGCCCAGCACCCGGATCTGGCCACGGTCGTCACGTACGGCAAGTCCTGGCTGAAGCAGACCGGTTCGGGCGGCCACGACCTCAAGGCCGTCTGCGTCACCAAGATGAAGCCGGGTGACTGCTCGCTCAGCCCCAACTCGGCGAAGCCCCGCTTCTTCCTGATGAGCCAGATCCACGCGCGCGAGCTCACCACCGGTGAGACGTCCTGGCGCTGGACCGACGAGCTCACCGGGCAGTACGGCAAGGACCCGGACATCACCAAGCTCATGGACACCACCGAGATGTGGGTCGTGCCGATGGCCAACCCCGACGGTGTCGACATCGTCGCGAGCGGCGGCGACAACCCCGTATGGCAGCGCAAGAACGCCGACGACTCCAACGGCACGTCCTGCGGCTGGAGCGGCCAGATCGGCGTCGACCTCAACCGCAACGCCGGCACCCACTGGGGCGGCCTCGGCACCTCGACCGAGCCCTGCAACGAGGTCTACCTCGGCCCCGCCGCCGACTCCGAGCCGGAGAACGCCGCGCTGGAGGGCCTCTTCCGGCAGCTCTACCCCGCCGTCCGCACCGGCACCGGCGACAGCGACCCCGCGCCCGCCGACGCCCGCGGCATGATGATCAGCCTCCACAGCGACGCCAGCATGGTCCTCTTCCCCTGGGAGTCCGACCACCGCGTGCACAGCGGCAACGACGCCGCGCTGCGCGCCCTGGCCGGCCGCATGGGCTCGATCACCGGCTATCGGTCCGGACAGGCCGGCGAGATCCTCTACGACGCCTCCGGCGGCACCGACGACTGGACGTACGACAAGCTCGGGCTGGCCAGCTTCACCATCGAGATCGGTGACAGCGACGGCCGCGGCTGCGACGGTTTCACCCCGGCGTACTCCTGCCAGGACAGCTATTTCTGGCCGAAGATCGAGCCCGCCCTGAGGTACGCGGCGCAGCACGCGGCGGCGCCGTACCGGTCCGCGGACTGACGCGCTCCGGAAGGTCAGCCGCGCGACGTCGCCCGTACCGCCAGCACCCCGCACACCACGGCCAGCGGCAGCTCCAGGGCCACCGCCATGGCCAGCGCCGACGCGAGGTCCGCGCCCGGCGCGGCCGTCATCGTGTCGAACCACGCGTCCATGACGAGCAGTGCCGCCGTCGCGGCCGCCGCCACCCCGTGGCGGTGGTCGCGACGGACCGTGAGCAGGCCCGTGGTGATGAGGGCGAGCGCCTCCAGCGCGTCCAGCCCCACCCACGCGGCCGACCATCGCGAGGCCGTCGTCGTGGCCGGGAGGCCGGTGGCGAGCACGAACAGCCAGGGGAGCAGGGCGAGTCCGGACACCACCAGGGCATGGCCCAGCAGGTGCTTGCCCCGGTGGCGCGGGGCGACGGGAGGAACGCCGCCGTGCAGCTCGACCACCTCGGCGAGCGCGCCCGTGCGGTCGCCCTCGGCGGCGGGCCGGGCGGCGCGGCGGGGGAGTTCGAGGACGCTCATCGGGGCGGGGCTCCTTGTCGGCTGTGGTCTTCGGTGCGTCCGTGGTTTTCGGTACGCCGGTTTTCGGTACCGCCGGTTTTCGGTACGTCAAGAATCCGTCGCGCGCCCCCGCGCTGTCAGTCGTGCTGCTGTCCGTCCCGGGGTGGCACCAGCTACACCCCCAGGTCGGACAGCAGTGCCATGGTTCGGCCCTGACCTGCGGCCTTACCGTTTGGAGCATGCGAACCACCCTCGTTCCCCGGATCCTCCTCAAGCCGTTCGACGGCGCGGGCCGGGCCGCCGCCTTCCTGGCCACCGGAGCTCTCGTCCAGGTCGCGGCCCTGCTCGTCGTCGCGCTGCCGTGGCTGCCCGGCGGGCCGACCGAGGTGCTGAGCGTGCTGGCCGCCGTGTTCGTCCCGCTCGCCGTGCTCGCCCTGGCCTCGCCCGTGCTGACCGTGATCCAGGGCGCGCGCTTCCGCGGGCGGCTCGGCGTGGACATCCCCCGGCCGGTTGGGGTGGAGGGCGCCACCCGGGCGGAGCGCGCCAAGCGGTGGCTGCGCTCGCCGGCCGCCTGGCGGCAGGTGCAGTACCACCTGCTCGTCGGCCCGCTGATCGCGCTCGCCGGCACGCTCACCCTCCTGGCGTGGGCGGCCGCCGCGGCCGCCGCCACCGTCTACGTCTGGATCTGGGCCCTGCCGGTGGAGGTGCGCGTCGAGCACTTCGGCATCACCACGCGGGCGGCGTACCTCACGGCCGCCGGGATCGCCGGGCTGTACGGCGCGGCCTGGCTCTCCCGCGCCCTCGCCCGGCTCGACACTCGCGCCGCGCTGACCCGCCTCGGCCCCAGCCGCGAGGAACTCCTCCGGATCCGCGTCGCCGAGGTCACCGAGAGCCGCGCGGGCGTCGTCGACGCGGCGGACGCCGAACGCCGCCGCATCGAGCGCGACCTGCACGACGGCGCCCAGCAGCGCCTCGTCTCCCTCGCCGTCAACCTCGGCCTCGCGAAGGCCACGATGAAGGACCTCCCCGAGGACGCCCGCAAGGTCATCGAGGAGGCGCACCGCGAGGCCAAGGAGGCGATCACCGAACTGTCCGACCTCGTACGCGGCCTGCACCCCGCCGTCCTGGAGGACCGCGGCCTCGACGCCGCGCTCTCCGGCATCGCCGAGCGCGCGCCGCTGCCCGTACGCCTGCGCGTCGACCTCGCCTCGCGGCCCGCCCCGACCATCGAGGCCGTCGCCTACTTCGTGGTCTCCGAGGCGCTCGCCAACGTCGTCAAGCACGCGCAGGCGTCCCGGGCCGATGTCACCGTCGAGCGGTTCGGGGGGATACTGCTCGTGGTCGTCTCCGACGACGGCGTGGGCGGGGCGGACTCCTCCGGTGGTACGGGGCTGGCCGGCCTGGCCAAGCGCGTCGCGTCGGTCGACGGCACGTTCTCGATCAGCAGCCCCACGGGGGGCCCGACCGTCGTTACTGTGGAGCTGCCGTGCGCGCCGTGATCGCCGAGGATTCCGTCCTGCTCAGGATCGGCCTGGTGCGGGTCCTGGAGACGGCCGGGTTCGACGTGGTCGCGGAAGTGGGCGACGCGGAAGCGGTGTTGACGGCGGTGGAGGAACACCGCCCCGACCTCGTCGTCCTCGACGTCCGCATGCCGCCCGGCTTCACGGACGAGGGCGTGCGCGCCGCCCTCGTCATCCGCCGGCAGTGGCCGGACACGGCGGTCCTGCTGCTCTCCCAGTACGTGGAGGAGCGGTACGCCGCCGACCTGCTGTCCGGCGACACACGAGGCGTCGGCTACCTCCTGAAGGAACGCGTCGCCGACGTCGAGGAGTTCATCGACGCCCTGCGCCGCGTAGCTTCCGGCGGCACGGCGCTCGACCCCCAAGTGGTCTCCCAACTCCTGCTCCGCCGCCACAGCGACCCGCTGGACCGCCTCACCCCGCGCGAGCGCGAGGTCCTGGAACTGATGGCCTCCGGCCGGTCCAACGCGGGCATCGCGGAGGCACTGGTGGTGAGCGAGTCCGCTGTCGCGAAGCACATCAACTCGATCCTGTCGAAGCTGGACCTTCCGCGCGCGGACGCGGATCATCGGCGGGTGCTGGCGGTTCTGCGGTTCCTGGGGGTGGGGTAGGGGGCGGCGATGAGGCGACCAGGGTGGGCGCCACCGGACTACCAGGCTTCCCGTGGCCCGGTCCCGTAGGGTGGAAGACCCGGTCCCTGACCGCGAAAGGACAACCTTCGTGCCTTACCTGTCCGACCGCAAGCACACCCCCGTCGCCCCCGGAACGGGCATGTGGGAAGCGGCCACCGCATGAGCGCCCAGCCCACGGAACCGCCCGCTGGTGACCTGATCCCGAGACCCGTCCTCACGTTCCCTGCCTTGCGGACGGCCCTCGCCCATGTCGCCCCCGACCGCCTTCCTGAATTCCATGCCGATCGTGACATGGTGTTCACCAGAGCCACGGAAACTGGTGCGTTCGGCCCCATCAAGGGCTTTCAGCTCAAGTGGGCGACGATCATCGAGATCGAACGCCGTCCGGCTCTCGCGCACCGCATGCGCCAGGCACAGCGGCACATCCACACCCTCGACCGGGATGACCCCGCGTGGCGTGCCGCGATGGACGAGGCTCTGGCTGTCCACAACGAGGCCCGCGCGGCGGTCATCGGTGGCTGATTGGAGCTGGGAATACGACCCCGACGCCGAGCACGTCATCGGCGGTATCGACAACCTGGCCTTCATCGCCCGAGTCGAGCAACGTGCGGACGAACTTGTACGGGCCGCTGCCACGTTCTATCTCGAAGGCTCCGCTTTCCAAGGACGGTCCCCGGCGATGCGCGAAGAAGTCATCGACGACGGCATGTTCGTGTATCAGGTGGTCCCACGTCACGAGTGCGTCTACCTTCGGCAGGTGACTCCTTGCGGCACACCGGAATCCGCATCGAGGAGCTGACCGAACTCTCCCATCACAGCCTGGTCCAGTACCGGCTGCCCGGCACCGGGGAGCTCGTCCCGCTGCTGCACATCGCCCCGTCCAAGACCGACGCCGAGCGTCTGCTCGTCATCAGCCCCGAGCTCGCCGACGTGCTCAGCACGATCATCAGCCGGATCCGCGACGAGAACGGCGCCGTCCCGCTCGTGCTCTCCTACGACGGCCACGAGCGCGTCTGGAACCCGCCGATGCCGCTGCTGTTCCAACGGCACGTCGGAGTGGAGAACCGGCCCATCCCGCCTTCCGGGATAAGGCAGTTGCTCAACGAAGCGCTCTCCCGCACCGGACTTACCGACACTGCCGGTCGGCCGCTGACCTTCAGCCCCCACGACTTCCGCAGGCTGTTCATCACCGATGCGATCATGAACGGCATGCCGCCCCACATCGCGCAGATCGTGGTCGGCCACCGCGACATCAACACCACCATGGGCTACAAGGCGGTCTATCCCGAGGAGGTCATCAACGGCCACCGAGCGTTCATCGCCCGCCGCCGCGCCACCCGCCCCAGCGAGGAATATCGGACCCCGACCGACAAGGAATGGGAGGAGTTCCTTGGCCACTTCGAACGCCGCCGGGTCGCCCTGGGCGACTGCGGCCGCGCCTATGGAACAAGCTGCGTCCACGAGCACAGCTGCCTACGATGCAGCCTACTGCGGCCCGACCCCAGCCAGCGGCACCGCATCGTGGCCATCCGCGACAACCTGCTCGACCGGATCGCTGAAGCCGAGAAGGAAGGCTGGCTCGGTGAGGTCGAAGGGCTCAAGGTCAGCCTCGCCGGAGCCGAGGATAAGCTCGCCCAGGTCGACCGGCGTTCCCGCCAGCGAACCGTCGTCGGTCTCGGCATTCCTACGACCAGGAGCGAGGATCGTTGAGCACTGGCGCAGATCAGGAAGAACCGGGGAACGATCTCAGCACCTGGCCGATCGAGCGCCTTCAAGCGTTCACAATGGACGCCCACAGCTCGCAGCTTGAAGCAGTACGTATCGTCGCACAGCAACACGCCTACTGCTCCGACCAACCGCAGGAAGCCCGTCGACAGTGGGCCAAGCTGTCACTGCTGGCGAACCGGCGCATACACGGTGACGGTCCGGGAGATCCAGCGCGCGAGGTCCAACAGGACTTCATGCTCCGAATGTGGGTCATCGACCGTCTCGGTCCCGACGACCAGGATCCCAACTGGAGCCCCGAGAAGTTGGCGTCCGACACACTCGACGCATTGGCTCTCACACCACCACAAGCCAGCGCTCTCGCCAGCCACTGGCGTGACCTTCCCATCGAGCAGGTCCGCGAGCTCCGGCGACACAAGAACCTGACGTCCCATCTGAACAGGCTCGCCGACCACCTGCGGCCCGGCCCAACACGAGATCAACTTCTCCTCTGGACCGAAACCCGCCGACTCCTGCCTTGACACGCTGCTGGCCGATCAGACGCTGCCCGCAGGCCTCAACCCGAAGTTCAGAGAATTCGTGAACACCCTGATGATCCAGGACATGCTCGCCGACCCCGAATGGGCCGACGTCCTCACCGACGAGGACAAGCGGGCTCTGACCCCGCTGTTCTGGATGCACATTCAGCCCTACGGCGAGGTACGGCTGAACATGGGCAGCCGCCTTCAGCTCGCCCATCCCGTACCCCAGGAGCCGGACCCCGAGCCGGAGCCGGCCGCCGCGTGACGGTCAGTGTGAGGTCCGGCAGTTCGGGTCGGTGCAGCCGCCAGCCAGCGCCAGCTTGCGGTCCTCGGGCGGGGAGTCCAGCCACTCCGCACGCATGGCCTGAAGGCGATCGACATCCGAGGCCAGGTCCGGCACCTCAGCTCGCAGGTCGTTGGCCCACTGCCGGGTGAGCGCGCGGCCGTTGACGTACAGCTCGCCGTCCCGGCCGCCGACCGCGAACAGCACGCCACGCTGGGCTGGGATGACCATCGCGCCTACCGGCTCGGATACCTTGCCCTGGCGAACGAGCACTGCGGTGGCGGCCTGGGCGTCGGCCAGCGCCTTCTCGTCCAATGGGGGCATCAGCCCCGGGGCGGGTGCGGTGGGCAGAGGCATCACTCCGTCCTCAGGCGCACCGTCCAGGCCGCGGCCGGCGAGCTGGTTGTTCTCGTAGAACGTGACCATCCTGGCCAGCAGCGGCATCTCCCTCCGCAGCCGCTCGGCCACCGACGGGGCGAGCCGCTCTCCGTTGGCCAGTACCTGCCCGCTCTTGCCCACCGCGACCGACAGCACCTTGCCGTCCGGGGTGAAGTGGTACTTCGTCTCCGTGCCACTCTCCATAAGCCCGGTGTCCACCGCCCGGTCCCAGGCGCGCAGGACACGCTCCATCTCGGCCTGCGGGAACGGCGGGGCCACCGCTGGCCGTGCCCCAGACTGACGGCGTGCGTCCCGCTCGGCACGCTGCTTCTTGATCCGCCCCATCGTCGTCCTCCGCGTCGGCATCTCTCACCACAACGGCACGAGAGCCGGTGCGGGTACTCCGGCATCCGGGGGATCAGCGCGGCACCTTCGATCCGAAAGCTACTGGCGGGTTACTTGTCGCCTGGTTCGCCGCTCGTTAACGGCACGTCGGCCGTGAGTTCAGCGTGACTGAGGTGCTTTCACCGGGAACCCACGGCGTTTCCGGCAGGCAGGCGTGAAAGTGCGGTGGGTCCGTTGCCGCTGAATCGGCAGGCCCTTCACCACTGGGCTCACTGGGCGCGCTGTCCGACACGGAGGACGCTCAGATATCGGCGTGACGCTCGGTCGCCCATCCGCGTGCGGATGCGCTCGGCTACGGCGTCGAGCAGGGGCTCACGGACGTCGCGGTCGAGCCTCCGGTACAGCGACAAGGAGCGAAGGTGATCGGCAAAGCCGTCTCCGTTGAACCACTGAACGGTCGGGTACCAGCGCACGATCGTTGGGCCGAACAATCCGCCGGGATCGTCGACCAGGCCCCAGCCCTCGTCGGTGGTGCGCACGTCGTCCTCCAGGGGAGGATGACCCCAGCCGGGGTTCCCGGGGCAGAACCGCTCGTGGAGATCGGCGGTCTCGGCGTACACCTCCGGCTCTCCCTGCCGACGGACAACGACATGGCCGAGCAGCGCCATCCAGCCTCCGGGATGGAGCACGTCGTGCGCCCGCTGCCAGCCGATCGACGGGTCGACCCAGTGCCACGACGACGCAGCCACGAGAGCATCGAAGCGTCGACCGCGGTCGTCCCACTCCTCGAACCTCGACGTCTCAACTGCGACGTTACGGAAGGAGGCCATCCGTTGGCGAGCGAGTGCGGCCATGTCTGCGCCCGGCTCGATGGCGGTCACTGAGCATTCGAGTGCTGCCAGCGAGCGCGTCGCCTGACCGGTTCCGCAGCCCACCTCCAGCACCGACGACCTGTCGGCCACGCCGGTAACGGCGACAAGGTCCGCGAACAGCTCGTCGGGGTATCCCGGCCGGACCCGGTCGTACAGCTCCGGCACCTCGTTGAACACCAGGCCGAGGTCGTGTGGATTCGGGCGCATCTTCGGAGCGTCAGTCACGAGTGCACAAGCTATGAGGTTCGTCGACGGGGACGCCACTGGTTTAACGGCAGCTCCTCGACAGCAGCCGTGTCGTCGAGCAGGTTCTGGGCGATGGCCGCGTAGCTGCTCGCGGTGGTATGGGACAGGTTGAAGACCAGGGCGAGGTGCAGCGGGTCGGCGCCGACGGTCAGTGCTTCGTGCAGGACCCGGTCGCCGCGGATGCGTTCGAGGTAGACGCCCTGGTGCAGTAGGTGCCGCTTGAGGTATTCGGGGCTGACGGGCCCGGTTCCCAGGGCGGTCTTCGCGTTGATCAGGACGTGCCGGTTGGGGGTCTTCGGCCAGGTGGCCCGGCGCTGGTCGAGCCAGGCCAGCAGGGTCTGGTGGGGCAGTTCGCCGAGCCGTTGGCCGTGTCCGGCGATGGTGATCCTACGGTTGGGCAGGTCGAGGTCGTCCAGTGTGAGACGGCGGATGGCGGTGGCGCGGGCGGCGTGGACGGCGGCCAGGGAGACGATCAGCCGTTGCGCCGGGGTGACAGCGATCCGTTGGACGGCAAGCACTTCGGCGTCGGTCATCGGCAGCAGGCTGCGTGGGATGTCTTCCACCCTGAGGCGGGTGGCGGGGTTGGCGAAGATCAGGCCGCGCTTCTTGGCGAAGCGGAACAGTGAGCGCAGAGCGGCGATGGCGTTGCGCCGCTGCCATCCGCGCAAGGGCGACAGAGCGGCCGTGACGTCGGCGCGAGTGATCTCGCGCAGGTGCCCGCGGGCCGTCGCCCAGTTCTCCAGCAGCGGGCGGACGCCGCCGAAGTAGACGTAGACGCAAGCGTGGGACCGGGGCTTGGCACGGCTGTCGCCGTCGAGCAGGACCAACAGCCAGGCGCGGACGTCGCTGGCGAAGCCGGCGGGCAGCTCGGCAGTGCGGTTCTCGATCCAGGAACGGACCGCCAACACGCTGTCGTCTGTTAACAGCTCCAGGTCGGTGAGGACCTCGGCCACCCGAAGGCTGGAAGCGTGTCGCGGTATTCGCGCACGGACTTCGGTGAGCTTCACGGGCTTGCCGGGCGGGCACTCGCCCAGCACCACCGTCAGGCCGTCCATCGCGCACCGCACGAGTGACGGCGACCATCCATTGGCCTCGCCAAGCTGCTTGGCGTGGGCTGCGGCCGACCGCAGCACAGGGTTGTCCGAGGTGAGGGCGGGGTGCTGCCAGCGCGGCGGGGGTGGGACGCCCGCCTTGCGCCGGTAGTAGGAGCCCAGGCCCCGGCACTTGTTGTCACAGTACGCCCGGTCGCGCCGAGACCCTTCGGGCAGCGGCTTACCACAGTGCACGCAGGTCATCGCGGTGGCAGAGACCTGCCGGTGCGAGGACGTGGGGCGATGGCGCGGGGCTGGCCCACTGCGGTGGCCTGCGAGTCCGCCGCTGGCTCCGGGGCCGGCACTCGCTCCGGCTCGGGCAGGAGCAGTTCCTCGACACCGCAGCCGAGCACGGCGCAGATGACGTCCAGCTCGTCGAGCTTGACGGTGTTCGGCCGGCCGGACCACAGGCCCGACATCTTTCCCGCGCTGATCACCACGCCGCGTTCGGCGAGCATCCGCTGGAGTTCGCTGGCCTTCCAGATGCCGCGGTTGGCGGCCGCCAGGCGGAGGTTCCACTTCACTGGGCCAGTCCTTTCCATCGGTCGGTGGCGCGCTGCTGTCCGGTGACCCAGGCGTCTTCGACATGGGTGCCGTGGACGTGGATATACCGGGCCGTGGTTCCTGTCCAGGTATGCCCTAATAGTTCCTGGATGGCGAACAAGGTCATGCCGGCGAGATAGAGCTGGGAGGCGCAGAAGTGCCGCAGCACGTGCGGGGTGAGCTTCCCGGCCCAGGTGGGCAGGTGCTGGGCGGCGGCATCGGCCAGCGAGCGGCGGAAGACGTCGGCGGTCGCCCGCGAGCAGGAGCCGTCCCGGTTCCTGCGCTCGGAGGGGAACAGCGGGGCGCCCGGCCGGGTGTGGTCGGCGTCGAAGTGGCCCCACACGTCCTCGATGAACCACCGCAGGTTGCGGTCGGCGCCGTTGATCAGCGGCACCAGCCGTGGCTTCGGCCCACGCCTCCGGGATCCCTTGCCGTGCCGGACGTTGAGCTTGCCGAACCGCCCCAGCTCCCACCGGACGTCGTCCAGGTCGAGCATCCGTGCCTCGTTGATCCGCAGTCCCACGTCCGCCGCCAGCCGGGCCACCGCATAATTGCGGGCGGCCGGACCGAACTTGCGGCAGGTCACCAACTCCTCGCGCCATCCTGCGAACAGCGCCTCGATCTCCGCTTCGCTGGGCGGGATCCGCAGCTGCGGTTCCACCGAGGCCCGCGGCCGGTTCATCTCATCCAGCGGGCACTCGACCACACGGCCGGTGAGGTTGTGCAGCTCGACCTTGTGCCGCAGCTCAAGGAACTGGAAGAACACCGCCAGCGCACCGGCCCGCCCGGTCCGCGTCGACGGCTTGGCGTCGCGAAGCACCTTGCCGAAATAGACGTCGGCGTCGGACGGCTCCATCTCCCATAGCGGACGGCCGAACCAGTCCCGGATCAGCTCCAGATGGTTGGTGTCGTTGCGGATCGTGCTGTCGACCAGACCGGCGGAAGCCCTGGCGAGAACGAACCCCGCCAGCACGTCGGTCTCGAACTCGGCGAGCTCCTCCGCGCTCACCGGCGCCCGGTACTCGTGCAGATCGCGCACTACGGCCAGAGCCAACCCACGCCTCCACGACTTCACCCAGGCTGAAGGAATCCCGACAAGGATGAGGCTTGCGCACTACGGGCGAGGTTGGGTCAGAACGGCCAGCAGTCACCCGAACGAGGTAACAGGCCCAGGTCCAGGCACTCTCAGTCGTGCCAGGGAGCTGTGGACGAACACGGAACTCGGGGACTATTGCTCACCCGTGGGCGGGCGTATGACCGCCGGTCAAGCGGAACAGCGGAGAATCATCCCCACTTTTTGTGGGTAACCACCCCCCTTGTCCTCGGCACGATGGCTCCACCAAGGCGGAATCACCATCGAATGGCGAGGAACCCCATGCCCGACCTCATCGACGCCGGCCAGATCAACCGCACCATCGAGCGGGCCCTCACAACTCCCGTACTGCCGACGCACACAGAGCTCAAAGAGCTGGAGGTGGCCCTCCGCCGCCACATTCACGCCCTGCTGCCCGTCATCGACGCGCAGAGCGCCCACATGCGCCCCGGGAGCAAGGACTGGGCCCTGCGCCGATTCACGCTCGTCCGCGCCCGGGCCGTGCTCCTCGACGGGCCCGGCGCGGGGCTGCGCTCCGCCGCCGAGCACGTGGACAACCTTGCCCACGTCTGCCGGGCGCTTGTCGGCCAATGCCGGTGAGCGCACTTCGCACGGCATCCGCGAACTCCCCCAGCTACTGCTGGGAGGCGCCCCCACGGGCTGAAACACGGCCCCGCACTTGCCCTCCGGCGGAGGGGGTGGGGCCGGAGGGTGGGGTTCTGGAACGCGGTGCGTCGTCAGGGCACTCAAGACGGATCAGGGCGCCCGCACCGCGTTCCAGGTCCTCAGCCCGGAGGTCACACCCCCGGTCCAGCCACAAACCCAGCCCGGCCGGCGATTGAGGCCGCTCGCCGCAGGCGCGAACGGACCCGCACCCGACAACGCGAGCCCCGCCCGCAGGCCACCCCACCCCAGGCAAAGAACAACCCGCACCCGACAAGGGCTACGCAGGCCCCAACCCCCGCACCACCAAGTCGCACACCGCCGAGAACGCCCCATCGATCTCCGGCCGGGACCACTCCGCCGCATACGCCGGATCGTGGAAGCGGTTCGTCGCGTCCCAGACGGCCCGCGCCGTCGTGGTGGGATCCACCGTGGCGAACTCGCCGGTCGCCATCCCGTCGGAGACGATGCGGGCGAGCTGCTCGATCATCGTTTCGACGTGGCGGTCGACGACGGCGCTGTTCTCGCCGACGAGGACCATGTAGGTGGCGAAGAGCTCGGGGTCGTCGCCCGCCTTGTGCCGCTTGGCGGTGAAGAGGCCGGCGAGCCACTGCCGCAGGCGCGGCTCGGCGGGGCCCGCCGCGTCGGCGAAGGCGGACAGCGTGGTGTGCGACTGGTCGAGCCAGCGCTGGGTCACCGCCTCGCGGAGGGCGGCCTTGCTGCCGAAGTGGCGGTAGACGCTGCCGTGACTGACACCCAGGGCCCGCGCCACGTCGACCACGGTGGCCTTGGCCGGGCCGTAGCGGCGCAGCACGTCCTCGGTGGTCTCGAGGATGCGGGCGGGGGTCAGGGTCTCGGGCGGCATCGGGCGTACGGCCTTTCGCTGGGGTACGGGGGCGCGGGGGAGCCCCCGTAGTGACCGTACCCGCTCACTTCTCGCTGTCGAGATGGGCCATCTGGTCCGCGGGGTAGCGGTCGCCCGCGGCCGCGCCGGCCGGGACGGCCCGCTCGATGGCGGCGAGGTCGGCCTCGTCCAGCTGGACGTCGAGCGCGCCGAGCGCCTCGGTGAGGCGGTCGCGGCGACGGGCGCCGACGAGGGGGACGATGTCCTCGCCGCGCGAGAGGACCCAGGCGATGGCGGTCTGGGCGACGGTGGCGCCCTTGGACCCGGCGATCTCGCGGAGCGCGTCGACGAGGTCCAGGTTGTGCCGGAGGTTCTCGCCCTGGAAGCGCGGGCTCATGCCGCGGAAGTCGTTCGCGGCGAGCTGCCGGTCGCGGGCGAAGTGGCCGCTGATCAGGCCGCGGGAGAGCACGCCGTACGCGGTGACGCCGATGCCCAGCTCGCGGAGGGTGGGCAGGATGTCGTCCTCGATGCCGCGCGAGATCAGGGAGTACTCGATCTGGAGGTCGGAGATCGGGGCGACGGCGGCGGCCCGGCGGATGGTCTCGGAGTTCACCTCGGAGAGGCCGATGTGCCGGACGTGCCCGGCCTCGACGAGCTCCGCGATGGCGCCGATGGTCTCCTCGATCGGGACGTCCGGGTCGAGGCGGGCGAGGCGGTAGATGTCGATGTGGTCGGTGCCGAGGCGCTGGAGCGAGTAGGCGGCGAAGTTCTTGACGGCATTGGGGCTGCCGTCGACTCCGGTGAAGCCGCCCTCGACGGTGCGCAGGGCGCCGAACTTGACGCTGGTGAGGGCCCGTTCGCGGGTGCCCGCGGGGGCGGTGCGCAGCGCTTCGTCGATGAGCAGTTCGTTGTGGCCCATGCCGTAGAAGTCGCCGGTGTCGATCAGCGTGACGCCCGCGTCGAGGGCGGCGTGGATCGTGGCGATCGACTCGGCGCGGTCGGCCTCGCCGTAGAGGGCGGACATGCCCATCGCGCCGAGGCCGAGAGCGGATACCTGGGGGCCGGTGGTGCCGAGGGTGCGGTGCTGCACGGGGGACTCCTTCGTGAGGGCTGGGGGAGGTCTGGGGGAGGCCTGGGGAAGGGCCGCCTCGCGGGCGGCTCCCGGAAGGGGCAGCCCGGAGAAGGGCACACCAGAAGAGTGGCACATGGACTGACAGATTTCAATATCTGTCAGTCCATGTGCACTCTCGCCCCTCACCTCCGGGCCCGAAGGCGCCCCAGGGGCGATTTCAGGCCATCGTGCGCGGCAGTCGCAGGCTCAGCAGGACCGACACGGCCACTGCCACCAGTTGCACCGCCAAGGTCACCGCCAGCGCGTCCCGCATCCCCGCCGACGGCGCCAGCGAGAGGAAGAGCGACCCCAGCGTCGCCACCCCCAGAGCCATGAACGACTGCTGCGTGGTCACCATCACCCCGCCGCCGACCCCCGCCTGCGCCACCGGCACCTCGCTCAGCACGACGCGCAGCGTCAGCGGGAGGAGCAGCCCCTGCCCCAGCCCCTGCACGGCCAGCCCGGGCGCCAGGCCCCACGCGCCCAGACCGTCCCAGCCCCAGTAGAAGGTCGCGGCCACCGACAGCACGCCGACGCCCTGGATCAGCGTCCCGGCGGCGATCACCCGGCCGCCGTACCGCGCCGCCAGCCGCGGCCCGAGCAGCGAACCGGCGAAGAACGTCACGCACAGCGGCAGCAGCGCCAGCCCCGCGGCCAGCGGCCCCAGCCGCAGGCCCTCCTGCAGGGCCACCGCGATGACGAACATGTAGCCGCCCCAGCCGAGCGAGAAGGGCACCAGCAGCGCCAGCCCGCCGCGCACCGAGCGGATCCGCAGCAGCGACGGCGGCACCAGCGGCGTCCGCCCGGCCGCCTCCTCACGCCGCTCCACCAGCACGAACGCCACCGCCGCCACCGGGAAGACGGCCAGCAGCACCCACGACCACACCGGCCAGCCCGCCGCCCGGCCCTCCGTCAGCGGCAGCAGCAGCGTCACCAGCGTCAGCGACAGCAGCACCGTGCCGCGCCCGTCCACCCGCGTCGGGTGCTCCGAACGCGTCTCCGGCACCGTACGCACCGCCAGCAGCAGCGCGACCACCGCGATCGGCGCGTTCACCAGGAAGATCGAGCGCCAGCCGGTGCCCGCGACGTCGACGGACACCAGCACGCCGCCGAGCACCTGGCCGACCGCGCTGGCGACCCCGGCCGTACCGCCGTACAGGCTCAGCGCCCTGGCGCGGTGCTTCCCGCGCGTCGTGGCCTGGATCGTGGCGAGCACCTGAGGCAGCATCAGCGCGGACGCGGCGCCCTGCGCCACCCGGGCGGCGACCAGCGTCCAGGCGTCCGGTGCCAGCCCGCAGGCCACGGACGTCACCCCGAATGCGGCCGTACCCCACAGGAACAGCCGCCGCCGGCCGATCATGTCGCCCAGCCGGCCGCCGAGCACGAGCAGGACGGCGTACGCGACGCCGTAGCCGCCCACGACCATCTCCAGCAGCGCCGGGCCCGCGTGCAGATCGCGGTCGATGGTGGGGAGGGCGACGTTGACGATGAAGAAGTCGACCATCGGCAGGGCCGCGCCGACGAGCACGGTGAAGAGCCCCAAGGGGCTGAGGGCGGGGGTCGGTTCAGGGGTGACGGCGGCGGCCGCCGGGGCGATCGGGGATATTCGGGTTTGGCTCACGCAGGAGACGATGCCCGCTCGCTCAGACGGGTACCAGAGTCTCCTTATCCTGGTACAAGAAATACCTGCCAACCGGCTTATGGATCCGGCATCCTGGAGCCATGACCACGATGGTGCACGAACGAGGGGCGACGGCCCCGACAGCGCCGACGGCCCCGACAGCGCCGGCCGCCCCGGCGGTCCCGGCCGCTTCGGCAGTCCCGGCGGCCTCGGCGGACGACGTACGGCGCGGTGAGCTCGCCGCCTTCCTGCGCAGCCGCCGGGAACGCATCACCCCCGAACAGGCGGGCCTCCCGCGCGGCCCCCGCCGCCGCACCCCCGGCCTGCGCCGCGAGGAGGTCGCCCACCTCGCCGCCGTCGGCGTCACCTGGTACACGTGGCTGGAGCAGGCGCGCGACATCAAGGTCTCCGCGCAGGTGCTCGACGCCATCGCCGGTGCGCTCATGCTGGACCGCGGCGAGCGCGGCCACCTCTTCGCCCTCGCGGGCGCCGTCGATCCGCTGCCGGACGCGGAGTGCGCCGGGGTGCCGTCCGCGCTGCGCCTGATGCTCGATCAGCTGGAGCCGTTCCCCGCCTGCGTCCAGAACGCGCGGTACGACATCCTCGCCTACAACCGCCCCTACGGGCACCTGATGTGCGACCTCGACGCCCTCCCCCGGGAGGAGCGCAACTGCATGTGGCTCGCCTTCATGAACCCCGACTGGTGCGCCAGCCTCGTCGACCGCGAGGAGTCGGTCCGGATCATGGCCGCCAAGTTCCGCGCGTCGATGGCCGAGCACCTCGCGGATCCCGCCTGGAAGTGCCTCCTGCGGCGGCTCCAGGAGGGATCCGCGGAGTTCCGCGAGATCTGGGAACGGCACGAGGTGGTCCGCTTCGCGACCCGCACGAAGGCGTTCCGCCAGTCGCGGGTGGGGCTGCTGCGTCTCGACTACACGGCGCTGTGGCTGGGGCCGAACGCGGGCTCGAAGCTTCTCACTTATACGCCGGCGGATGAGGAGTCGCGGGGGAGGTTGGAGCGGTTGCGGGAGGTGTACGGGTAGGGGGGTGCGGGTTTGTGTGTGGCTGGGGCCTGGACGCCCTTCGGGCGTGGCCTCAATCGCCGGCCGGGCTGGGGTGGTGGGTGCCGGGGGTGTGGCCTCCGGGCTGAGGACCTGGAACGCGGTGCGTGGCGCCGTCAGGCGCATTGAGTGCCCTGACAACGCACCGCGTTCCAGAACCCCACCCTCCGGCCCCACCCCCTCCGCCGGTGGGCAAGTTGAAGGCCGGTGGGTGCGCCGTTCTCTTCTGCTCCTTTCCGCCGGGCACGCCGTTCTTTTCCTTTTCCGCCGGGTGCGCCGCTCTTTCTTTTCAGCCCGTTGGGGGCACC